>JBAZYO010000016.1 GCA_041659285.1 Vicinamibacterales bacterium
TACCAATTGTCACGCCAGTGGCATCGTTGGGTAGCTAAGTCCGGAAGGGAGAAACGCTGAATGCATCTAAGCGTGAAACCCACCTCAAGATGAGATTTCCCTGGACGCAAGTCCCTAAAGGCTCCAAGTAGACCACTTGGTCGATAGGTCGGGTGTGGAAGCGTAGCGATACGTTCAGCTAACCGATACTAATCAGCCGTGAGGCTTGACCATTTATTCACTTCGCTTGATTGTGAATGTGTGGTCATAAAAGCTATCGATTGCAGAGTATTCAGCCCGCCTTCGCCGCTAACGCGGCTTCGGCGGGCAGCTTGATGTTTCGATTGGTCGAATTGCTTAGAAATTCTAGGTAGCGATCGAACGATTGAGACGTCAAGTCACAATATGCTCTGGGACGATCGGTTCGACGCTGTGCCGCGGCTCGCATGCCGCGACCGTCGAGGCGAATCCCAGGCACCAAGTTTCCCGGTGGCCATAGGAGCAGGGTCACACCCGTTCCCATTCCGAACACGGAAGTTAAGCCTGCTACCGCCGATGGTACTGCCCGCGCAGGTGGGTGGGAGAGTAGGTCGCTGCCGGGGATTAATCACAAAGGCCCGAGTCCAAAAGACTCGGGCCTTTTTCTTTGTACCCTAACTCCAGCCAAACAGGAACAAAGTCGCCTCCGCGCTGAACTCATTCCGGACCCCAAACAACGACGACCGCGCCCACTCCCCGGGCCACAGGTGACGAGTCCCGCGTGCGAGGGATCTTGGCCTTCATCTTTGAGTGCCCCGCGCTCTAGAATGCAGGGCAGTGTCCGCCGTTCCTGCCAGCGCGCGCCCGTTCCTGCGCGGCTGCATCATCTGCATCCTGCTGCTCGCGCCACGTCCCGCGCTTGCCCTTGATCCCGCCAAGGCCATTACGCAATACCTGCACGAAATCTGGCAGACGAAAGACGGCCTCCCGCAGAACACCATCACCGCCATCGCGCAGACATCCGACGGATACCTGTGGCTCGGCACCCGCGCGGGACTTATTCGCTTCGATGGCGTCCGCTTCACGGTGTTCAGCTCGCAAACCACGCCGGAAATTACGCAGGACCAGATTCTCAGCCTGCTCGCGGACCGGCAGGGCCGCCTGTGGATCGGCACATGGGGCGGCGGACTCGTGCGGATGGACCGCGGTAGTTTCACGAGATTCTCAACCTCGGACGGCCTGCCCAGCGACCTGATCGCGACAATTTTCGAAGATCGGCAGGGCCGGCTCTGGATCGGCACCGACGGCGGCGGCCTCGCGCGGGCGGAGGAAGGCGGCAGCGCCAATCCCGAAATGGGCGTTCCCCAGCGATTTGTCACCGAGCGGTCGCGCGACGCGCTCGGTCTCAGCATTCGCGACATCCTCGAGGACGATGGCGGTTTGTGGATTGCGACCGACGCCGGTCTGGCCCACCTGCAGCGGGATGGCACGTTGCGCTCGTTCGGTCCGGCACAAGGCCTCTCGCGCACCAGCGTCCGTTCGCTCCTTCGCGATCGCGCTGGCACGCTCTGGATTGGCACCGACCTCGGCCTCAACCGCTATCGCGACGGCCAATTCACGGTGCTGACCAAGGCCGATGGCCTGTCACACAACGTGATCGTGTCGCTGGTCGAGGATCGAGAAGGCAGCGTCTGGATCGGCACCGACGGTGGCGGCATCAATCGCTGGCGCGATGGCGCGCTGACTTCGTTTACGTCAACGCTGGGCCTGTCGAACGACTCAATTCTTTCGATGCTGGAAGACCGCGAGGGCAGCCTGTGGATTGGCACCAACCTCGGCGGGCTCAACCGGCTCAAGGACGGACGCTTCACGCCGTTCACGAAACGCGAAGGGCTGTCGCACGACTACGTCCGCGCCGTCTACGAAGATCGCGCCGGCACGCTGTGGATCGGCACGGAGGGCGGCGGCCTTAACCGCGTGCGCGACGGGCAGGTGACGTCGTTCACGACGAAAAACGGCCTGTCCAACGACACGGTGTTCGCGATCCTCGAGGACCACGAGGGCAGCCTCTGGATTGGAACCGACAACGGCCTGACGAGGTTGCGCAACGGCCGCTTCGAAGTCTTCCACGCCGAAATGGGGATGTCGAACGACAGCGTGCTCGCGCTGCACGAAGACCGGCAGGGCACCCTGTGGATCGGCACGTATGCCGGAGGGCTGAACCGCTACAAGGACGGCCGCTTCACGTCGTTCACGACCAAGGAAGGCCTGTCGCACAACACCGTCAACGTGATCTTCGAGGATCGCGACGCCAACCTCTGGATCGGCACGCGGGGGGGCGGTCTCAACCGCTACCAAGACGGCCAGTTCACGGCCTTCACGTCGAAGGACGGACTGTCCGACGACCTCGTGTTCGCATTGCACGAGGACGCCGCCGGCGCACTCTGGATCGGGACCTACGGTGGCGGCCTGACCCGGCTCAAGGCCGGCCGGTTCTCCGTCGTCAGCGAAAGGCACGGCCTCTTCGACAACGTGGTTCACCGGATTATCGAAGACGGCCTCGGTAATGTGTGGATGAGCGGCAACAAGGGCATCTCCCGCGTGGTCAAGCGCGAGCTCGACGAGGTGGCCGATGGCAGCCGGCCGTTGCTCACGCCGATCGTCTACGGAACCGCCGACGGCATGCGGAACGCCGAGTGCAATGGCGGCGCCAACGCCGGCACGATCACGCGCGCGGGCCTGGTGTGGTTCCCGACCATCGAGGGCGCGGTCTCGGTTGATCCGGCGCATCTGACCACCAACACCGTTCCACCGCCGGTGGTGATCGAAGAAATCCTGATCGACGGCCGCCGGTCCAGGTCCTCGGACGACCTGCGGCTGCCGTCTGACGCGCAGACGCTCGAGGTCCACTTCACCGCCCTCAGCTTCACGGCGCCGGCCGCCGTGCGCTTTCGCTACCGCCTGGAAGGGCTCGAGGATGACTGGGTGGAGACGGAGGGCCGACGAACGGCGTATTACTCGAAGCTGCCGCCGGGGCAGTACAGCTTTCACGTGATTGCGGCCAACAACGACGGCGTGTGGAACGACACCGGCGCGACGCTGGCGGTCTCGGTGGCGCCGCGGCTCCAGGAGACGATCTGGTTCCGAGGCGCGGTGGTGTTGCTGTTCCTACTGGCCGGCCCGCTGTTCTATCGCTTCCGCTTGCGGCGGCTGACGGCGCAGAAGGCCGCCCTCGAGCGCCTGGTCGCCGAGCGCACGGCGGCGCTGGAGGCGGCCAACGGGCTCCTGGCGCAGCTGGCCCGCGAAGACGGCCTCACCGGGCTCATGAACCGGCGCGCCTTCGACTCCGCGCTTGCGGAGGAATGCCGGCGCGCCAGCCGCGTGCACTCACCGCTATCGCTGTTGCTGATCGACATCGACGTCTTCAAGGCCTACAACGACCATCTTGGACACCAGGCGGGCGACGCCTGCCTCCGCGCGGTGTCGCAGGCCATTGCCTCGGCCAGCCGCCGGGCCGGCGAACTGGTGGCCAGGTACGGGGGCGAGGAGCTGGCGGTGATTATTCCGGGCGATGCCCCAGACAGCGTGACGCGCCAAGCCGAACTGTTGCGGATTCGGGTCCAGGACCTGGCGCTGCCGCACCCGGCGTCTCCCGTGGCACCGGTCGTGACCGTGAGCATCGGTGTGGCGTTCAATCGACTGGACGGAGACGTGTCGCCGTCCGACTTGATCGCGGCCGCCGACCGCGCGCTCTACCTGGCGAAAGAGCGGGGCCGCAACCGCACCGAGGTGCACCAGCAGACCTAACGCGCCGGGTTACTTCGCCGGTTCGTCTTTCTCTATCCGCTTTCGCATTAGCACCCGCCGCCCCCCGTCCGAGAATTCCACCGTGTCCATCAGCTGATTGATCAGGAACACGCCGCGGCCGCTCGGCTTGAGCACGTTGTCGCCTTCCAGCGGATTGGGCACGGCCGAGACGTTGAAGCCGGGGCCTGGATCGCGAATGACGATGACCACCTCGCCGCCGACGTCGAAGGTCACCGAACACTGCACGCTCTTGGTCGGATCGCCCTTGCAGCCGTGGCGGATGGCGTTGGCCAGCCCTTCCTGCAGCGCCAGCTCCACCTTCATGACATCGTCTTCCGGCCAGCCCTTGCTGGTGAGGAGCTCGGTGACGCCGTCGCTCACGGTGGTCATGGCCGCCGGATCGGCGGGGATGGTGATGTTGAGCGCGCAGGTGGAGCAGTAGGGGAGCAGCCCGCCCAGCTTCTCGAGGCCGTCGATGGCGACGCGCAGCTCGTCGAGCTTTCGCCGCAGCTCGAGTTGCGTCTCCGCCTGGCGGCGCAGCGCAAGGAGGGCGGCGCGCTGGCCGTCGGTCAGCGTCCGCGGCATGCTGTCGATCACGCAGATGGTGCCGAGCGGATCGCCATCACGGGTGAGCAACGACGCGCCCGCATAGAAGCGGATATGCGGGTCGTTGACCACCATGGGGTTGTCGCGGAAGCGCCCGTCGGTCAGCGTGTCTGGGACGACGAACAGTCCCGGCTGCTGAATGGCATGCGCGCAGAACGAAATATTGCGCGCCGTCTCCTGGATGTCGATGCCAACCTTGGACTTGAACCATTGCCGGTTCTCGTCAACCAGGGTGATCAGTGCGATCGGCGTGCCGCAGACCTGTGACGCCAGCAGCGTCAGGTCGTCGAACACCTGCTCGGGATCGGTGTCGAGCAGGTGGTAGGCGTGCAGCGCCTTGAGCCTGGCCGCTTCGTCAGCAATCATGGCCGTGCCTCACTTCGCCGCAATCAGCGGCTTCACATGCCGGGCGATCTGCTCGTGTGTGGCGAACCACACCCCGGGCCTGCCCTTGATGTATTGGACGAGTTTCTCCAGCATTGCGGTCCGAGACCGGTGACCGGTCATGTGCGGATGCATGGTCAGCAGGAACAGCCCGCCTTCCTCATAGGCGACGTCGAACTCCGACTGGAACACCTCGTAGACGTCGCCGACGGAGGGATTCGAACCGTCGGCATTACTGCCGAAGTACGGCGCGTCGTCCAGGATGCGCTCAATCGGCAACTCCACCACGCCGGTGGGCGCGCCATCCAGCAGCAGTTCATACGCGTCGTCGCTGGCCATCAGGCTGCTGTCGTAGAGGAACCCGGCGGCCTTCACCTGGCCCATGGTCCAGCCGCTGAACTTCCACGAGGGCGCGCGGTAGCCGACAGGGCGCTTGCCGGTCATCTTCGTCAGCGTCTCGATCGACAGGTCGAGCAGGCGCTGTTCCTCCCTCTCGTTGTTCAGCAGCGGCAATCGCTCGTGAATCCACCCATGAACACCGATTTCGTGCTGCGACTTCGCCGACTGGATGTCGGAGATCATTTTGGGATGCAGCATGGCGCTGGCGGCCGGGATGAAGAACGACGCCGGCACCTGCTGGCGATCGAGCATCCGCAGGATGCGCGGGAGGCCGTCCACGGCGCCGTACTCGCCGCGCGAGAGGATCTCGTAGTCCAGGTTGCCGGTCGAGAGGGTCGCCGAGGCGTTGTCCACATCGAACGACAGGCCCACGGCCACGCGCGCGCCATTGGGCCACGCGCCTTTCAGCCGCTTGCCGGCGCTGACGTGGAACATCTGGCTCTTGAGCTGCTCCACCGACAGCCTGGTGCCGGGCAGGGGATCCGGGCGCGCTTCGGTGGCCGCCGGCGTCGGCGGCTGTGCGCATGCGGCCGAGATGGCCAGAATCGACGTGGCGAGAAGTCTGCGCATGATCATCACCCTATCTTTCGAACACGGTCTTGCCGCCGACGATGGTCATCGTGACCTGGGCGTCGCGGAGCCGTGGTTCCGGACAGGTCAGCGGATCTTCGTTGAGCACCACGAAGTCGGCGAGCTTGCCCGGCTCGATCGATCCCTTGTCCTGCTCTTCCATCGTCAGCCACGCGTTGTTGATCGTGGCCAGCCTTATCGCCTGCTCGCGGCTGATGCGCTGATCGGTGCCCAGCACGCCGCCGGTAATCGTGTCTCGCGTCACGAAGTGGTAGATCGTCCACAGCGGCGGATAGGGCACCACCGGCGCGTCGGTGCCCGACGACACCGGCAGGCCCGCCTCGAGGTACATCCTGACGGGCGTGGTGAGGCCGGCCCGTGCCGCGCCCCAGTACTTCACGAGGCTTGGGCCGGCGAGATAGAGGTGGCTCTGCGCGGAGATGGCCAGGCCCATCGCCTTCATCCGCGGCAGGTGGTCGGCTCGGCCGATGAACGCGTGCTCGATCGACCATCGCCTGCCCGCGATCGAGTGTTCGGCGTTGGCCTTCTCATACGCGTTCAGCACCAGGTCGATGGCGGCATCGCCGACGGCATGTGTGGCCACGCGCCAGTCGCTGCGATTGAGCGACATGACGGCGGCGATGAAGCGCTCGGTATCGATGGTCTGGAGGCCGCGGAACGCCTTGTTCTCACCCCACGGCTCTTGGTACGGCTCGCGCATGAGGCCGCCTTCGAAGCCGCCGTCCACGGCGAGCTTGACGCCGCCGACGCGCAGCCACTCGTCGCCGTCGGTGGGGTCGATGCCGGAAATCAGCGGTTCGGCGCCGGCCGGTCCGATCGCCGGCCTGAGCAGGGCGTTGACGCGCATGGTGAGCAGGCCGCGCTTCTGGATCTCCTCGAGCATCCGATAGTCGGCCACCGAAATGCCGGGGTGGCGGACCGTGGTGAGCCCGACGGCGTTGAGCTTCCTGTACTCCGCGACGCGGTCCGCGAGCTGATCGTTCGGGGTGCGCAGCGGCGGCCGCGGCATGGTGACCAGCGCCTTCGCCGTGTCCACGAGCTCGCCGTTCAGGCGTCCGTCGGGGTAGCGCGTGATGCGGCCTCCGGCTGGCTCCGGCGTCGTGATGTCGATGCCCGATCGCGTCAGCGCGGCGGAGTTGAGGATGTACTCGTGCCCGCCGCGAACGAGGATCACCGGATTCGCCGGCGCGATGCGGTCGAGATCGTCGCGCAGCGGCAAGCGCTGCTCCCTGAGCTGCGCCTCGTGCCAGTCGCTGTTGGAAACAAGCACCTCGCCCGGCGCCGCTGATGTCACACGCAACGCGATAGCGTTGGTCACGTCGGCGATGGACCGGGCCCGCGACAGGTCCACGCCGGGGCCGCCACCGGCGCCATGCAGGTGGTTGTCCATCAGGCCGGGCATCAGGGCCTGCCCCCGCAGGTCCACCATGCGCGTGGATGGCGCGGCGATCGCGCGCATTTGCGCGCTCGTCCCAACCGCCATCACCCGCTCTCCCGCGATGGCCACGGCCTCCGCGATCGAGAAGGCCGCGTCCACGGTGATCACCTTGCCGTTGTAGAGCACCACGGTGGGCACCGGAGGTTGCGGCAGTTGCGCGCCCGAAAGCGGCGCGAACAGCAAGATGACGACAACGGTCAGGACGCCTCGGATCACGTCCGAAGAATACCCCGTTCGACTCAGGAGCGGACCCAAGCGGCTGGTTTGGCTTGTGGGCGAGCTGGAGTTGCTCGATCAGTTTTTCGCGCTGGTGACCATCCGCTACGCCGACGGCCTGCGCCTGGATGTGCACGTGGATGCGCAGGCTGCCCGCCGATGGCAACTTCCGCCCGTCGTGTTGCCGGAATTGCTCGAAAATGCAGTGAAGCACGACGAGCTTTCAACCGATAATCCACTGCAGATCGAGGTCCGTCTCGAGGGCGGAAGGCCGCCTCACCGTGACACTTCCGCCGCTGGCGGACGACGGCTCAAACATTGCACAATAGGGGAATCAGGCAATCAATGCGGCGGGTAATGACCTCTCTGGCGCTCACTATCGCCCTGCTGTGTCCTTTGACGGCCGCAGCGCAGACCGCGCCCAGCAACTGCTCGGTGACGTCGCAGAACCTGTATGTTCGCGACGCGCTGAACACGTACTACTACTGGTACCAGTTCCTGCCCTCTTCCACTGCCGTCAACCCGGCGAGCTTCTCGTCGCCGGAGGCGTATCTCGAGGCCGTTCGTCACCGGCCGATCGACAACTCCTACAGCTACATCCAGTCGGCCGCCGCCAATGATGCGTTCTACAGCGACAGCCAGTTCATCGGCTTTGGCTTCGGCAACCAGGTAAGCGGCACCGAGATGCGCGTGCTGCAGGTCTACGACGCGAGTCCGGCACTCGAGGCCGGGCTGTCGCGCGGCGATCGCATTACGCACGTCAACGGGCAGAGCGTCGCGTCGCTGATCGCGGCCGGCACCATCGGGTCGGCGTTTGGCGCGAGTGAGATCGGGGTCACGTCCGAGATCGTGTTTGTCAACACCGCCGGCGAGCAGCGCCAGGCGCGGATGACCAAGCGCCTCGTCACCATTCCGACCGTGTCGCTGACGCGGGTGCTGGACGTGGACGGGCGGAAGGTCGGCTACCTGTTCTTCCGGAACTTCGTGCGCCCCTCTGTGGCCGCGCTCGATGACGCGTTTGCCGCGCTGCGCGCGGCGGGCGCCACCGAACTCGTGCTCGACCTGCGCTACAACGGCGGCGGCCTTGTTGACGTCGCCACGCACCTGGCCAGCCTGATCGGCGGGTCGCGCACCAACGGCCAGGTGATGATGACCTACACGCACAGCGACCGGGCGGCGGTGCTCAACAAGACCACCCGGTTCGAGGACCCCGCTCAGGCGCTGAACCTGCAGCGGCTGGTCGCCATCACCACCCGCGCCTCCGCCTCCGCAAGCGAGTTGGTGATCAACGCGCTCCGCCCGTTCATTCCGGTGACGGTAATCGGCGACACCACCTACGGCAAGCCGGTGGGCCAGTACGGCCTGACCTTCTGCGACAAGGTGCTCGCCGCAGTTTCGTTCACGCTGCGCAACGCGAACAACGAAGGTGATTACTTCGACGGCATCGCGCCGACGTGCGCCGCGCCGGATGACGCGTCCCACCAACTCGGGGACCCGGCCGAGGGCTCGCTGGCCGAGGCCCTGACCTACATTCGCACCGGCAGCTGCAGCGCCAGGGCCGAAGGCGCCGCCCGCGCCATGCGCGCTGCCGCGCCACCGCCGCGATTAACCGGGTGGGCGTCGCTCCTCAACGCTCAGTAGTTCCTGAACTCCCCGGGTATCGACGGGGATTGGCCCAAGATCCTGAAAGAGCTTTACAAGAGGTCAGAAGATCAGAAGAAATTGTCTTAACAACAACTTCTTCCAAGCTCCTGATCTCTTGTTAACCCTCAGTCTCGACCAGTTCGCGGTCGCGCGACTCCGCTGGTGCGGGCGGGGGCGCGCCAGCCACGTCCACTTCCCGGTCGTGCACGAGGCAGTCCGTCAGGTAGTCGTGCGCCGCGCCATCGGGGCGGGCCAGGAACGCTTCGAGCGGCGTCCGCAAGTTCAGATCCTGCTCGCGGGTCTGCAGGCCGGGGAACGTGCCATCGGGCCGCTGCCGCACGTAGCGGGACCAGAAATCGGTGTGCCAGCGGACGAATTGCGTCACGCGCTCGAGGCCGAACGCATCCGCTCCCCAGTGCTCCTTGGCGAGGGTGACATACCGGCGGTAGATCGCCATCCGCTCCTCTCCCGACAGATCGAGGTAGCCCTCGGTGGCTTCGCGAAACAGCCACGGCTTGATCAGCACTCCGCGCGCGCTCATCACTCCCGCGCAGCCCGATCGCGCGCGCGCCTCGGCGATGTCGTGCGGAAAGAGAATGTCGCCGTTGCCCACGACCGGCACCGGCACGGCGGCGACGACGGTGCCGATGGCATCCCAGTCGGCGGCGAACCGGTACCGCGCGTTGCGCGTGCGGCCGTGCACGAAGATCGCATCCGCGCCGCCGTCCACCGCGGCCCGGGCCTGGTCCAGCACGTTGCGCATCTCGTCGTTCCATCCCAGCCGCAGCTTGACGGTCACCGGGACGCGGGTGACGGCCTTCTTCATGGCCTCGACAATGCGGCGGATGCGCGCCGGCTGCCGCCCGAGCGCGGCGCCGATGCCCTTGTGGGTGAAGTGATCGATGGGGCAGCCGCAGTTGAGATCAACGAGGTCGACACCGCGTGATTCGACCAGCGCTGCCGCCCATCCCATCTCCTCCGGGTTGGTGCCGGCGAGCTGCACGCCGAAGAACGGCTCGCCCTCGAACTTGCGAATCAGCGCGAATTCGCCCTTCTTGCGCTGCTTGAGGCGGCGCGCGACCGTCATCTCGCTGATCGTGATCCGCGCGCCCAACTCGACGCAGAGCCGTCGATACGGCAGGTTGGACCCTTTGGTCATGGGCGCCATCACCACCGCCCCGGTCAGCACTTCGCGAAGGTCCATCCCAGCATGTTAGCCTTTGGCATGTCTCCACGACGAATCCTGGCAGCCCTGGTGGCGCTGGTCCTGCTCAGCGGGCCGGCCTCGGCGCAGGACGGCAAGCGGCAGTTCCTGTGGAAAGTCGAAGGCGCCGGCACGTCGGTAACGTACCTGCTCGGCTCACTGCACGTGCTCACGCCGGAGTTCTATCCCCTCAGTGCCGAGATCAACGCCGCCTTCGCGGCCTCGACGACGCTGGTCGAAGAAGTGGACTTCGACGAGTTGAGCGATCCGGCGCAGATGATGAGCGCGCTCGCCAAGGCGATGCTGACCGGACAGACGCTCGATCAGATCGTGGCGCCTGCCACGTTCGCGGAGGTGTCGCTTCGCGCCGGGAAATCGGGATTGCCGATGCCGGCGCTGCTGCGCATGAAGCCGTGGCTGGTGGCGGTCACCCTGATGGGCCCCACCCTGCAGGCGGCCGGCTTCACGGCGGAGCTGGGCATCGATAAGCACTTCTTCGATCGCGCCAAGGCGTCTGGCATGAAGCACCAGGCGCTGGAAACGCTGGCCTACCAGCTCGATCGGTTCGACGCGCTGTCTCCCAAGTTGCAGGAAGAGCTGCTGATCTCGACCATGAAGGACATCGACACCCAAGTCGGCAACGTCAAGGAGCTCGCGCAGCAGTGGGTGTCCGGCGACGTGAAGGCGCTGGAGAAGTCGCTGCTGGTGTCGTTTGAAGACTCGCGCGAGCTCTACGACCGCATCCTGGTGGAGCGTAATCGCAACTGGATCTCCCACGTCGATGCCTGCCTGCAGCAGAACGCCGGCTGCTTCATCGTGGTTGGCGCCGCCCATCTCGTGGGTCCGGATGGCCTGCCGACGCTTCTTGCCAGGAAGGGCTACCAAGTCACGCAACAGTAGGCGTCAACGCGGGCGCTTCAACTTCGCGCGGGCCTTCTCGACCGCCGTCCGTACGCCGCAGTCGTGAATGTGGTCGTTCACCAGGCCCATCGCCTGCATGAAGGCATAACTTGTCGTCGGCCCCACGAACGACCATCCCCGCTTCTTCAGGTCCTTCGACATCGCTACTGATTGGGCCGTCGTGGTCATCGCGAGGAGCGTGTCGCGCGTGACCTCTACTGGGCGCTCGCCCGCCGCGGGTTCCCACGACCAGAAGTAGGCCGCGAGCGAGCCCTTCTCGTCGATCAGCTCGAGGGCCTGCTTCGCGTTGTTGATCGTGGATTCGATCTTGCCCCGGTGGCGGATGATGCCTTCGTCTTTCAGCAGCCGCTGGACATCCCTGGCGGCGAAGCGCGCCACCCTTGCCGGGTCGAATCCGGCGAACGCCTTCCGGAAGTTCTCGCGCTTGCGGAGGATGGTGATCCAGCTCAAGCCGGCCTGGAAGCCCTCCAGGCAGATCTTCTCGAACAACCGGGTGTCGTCGGTGACCGGGCGTCCCCATTCCTCGTCGTGATAGCGGACGTAGAGTGGATCCTCGCCCGGCCAGGAACACCGCTTCATTTCTTCCGGGCCCGCTTCGCCCTGGCCGCCATCACCTCGGCTTCGAGCGCGGTCTTGACCTTCTTGAGCTCGGCCCTGGCCTTGGCGTCAGGCACGGGGAACTCCGGGTTGAGCGTCTCGATGGTGTCCACGATCACGGCCGCCACGGCGAGGCGAGTGAACCACTTGCGGTCCGAGGGGATCACGTGCCACGGCGCCCACTCGGTGGAGGTGTGGCGAATGGTGTCTTCGTAGGCCTGCATGTACTCGGCGAAGTGCGCGCGCTCGCCGACGTCGGCAATCGAGAACTTCCAGTGCTTGTCGGCCTCGTCGAGGCGCTTGACGAAGCGCCGCCGCTGTTCCTCCTTCGAGACGTGGAGGAAGAACTTGCGAATCACGACGCCCTGCCGCGAGAGGTAGCGCTCGTGGGCATTGATGTCTTCGAAGCGCTCGCGCCAGATGTCCTTGGTCACCAGCGACGCGGGCAGTTGTTGCCGGGCCAGGATGTTCTGGTGCACGCGCACCACCAGCGTTTCTTCGTAGTACGAGCGGTTGAAGATGCCGATGTGGCCGCGGCGCGGCAACGCGAGCGAGGTCCGCCACAGGAAGTCGTGGTCCAGCTCTTCGCTCGACGGCGCCTTGAAGGAGTGGACCTCGCACCCTTGCGGGTTGACGCCCGACATCACGTGCTTGATGGTGCCGTCTTTCCCGGCCGCGTCCATGGCCTGGAAGATGAGCAGGATCGACCACTTGTCTTGCGCGTAGAGCCGCTCCTGCAGGTCGGCCAGGCGGGCGATGCCGTCGGAGATCAGGCCGGTTGCGGAGTCCTTGAGCGACGCGCCCCACGGGTCGCCGGGGTCGATGTCGTTGAGGCGGAACCGCGCGCCGTTGGTGATGCGGTAGCGTGCCGAGATATCGGCGAATGTCGGGGCCTTCACAGGGTCGATGGTACCGCAGCGCAGATGTTCATGGGGCCGCAGATGACGCAGATGGCACAGATCAGCGATTTTGGGATCTCCACGCATACCGGGCCCCAACCACGAGCGACGCCGTCATGAGGAGGACGCCCGTGTAATGGGCCCACAGGCCAAGCGTCCGGTCGAGGTGCAGGGCGCCGAGCTGGGTGAGGATGAACTCCCAGTCGTGGCCCTCGACCTCCGCGCCGGTCCGGCCGCCGAGCAGCACGAGCCGCAGCGCGCGCGCGTCGGCCATGTAGGGCGAGAGATCGACGAGATTCTGCCCGGCCCACCAGGCGCATACGGTGGCGGAGAAGGGTTGGTGCTGGCGGACGAACGCGCCGGCGAGAACCACCGGAACCAGGACCTGCATCAGGCTGCCGCCGAGCACCGTCATGAACTGGCCGAGAGGCGAGAAGAGCACATGACCGGCTTCGTGGAAGACCAGGTCCGGCATGTGGAGGAACGAGTCCATCGCGTCAGCGCTGAGCGGCGTTCGCGCGAAGCTCACCGTCCAGCCGGCAAGCGCCACCAGCAATCCCAGCCTGGCCCAGCGCATGAGGCCTGCCGTCGCTTGGTCCTCCAGGTTAGGCATTGACCGGGTTACGCCTTCGGCCGGGCGGGCGACGGCGCCAACACGGCCAGCACCAGCAGCCGCTGGCCGCCCGTGTTTTGCACGCCGTGCGGCACGCCCTCGGGCGCGACGAGCAGGTCGCCGGCTGTCATCGCCAACGCCCGGCCCTCGAGCAGGAAGAGCCCCTCGCCTTCGAGCACGTGGTAGACCTTGTCTTGCCCGGCATGCGCGTGCAGCGCGTGGGCCTGCCCGGGCTCGAACGCGTTAAGCCCGACGAGGAGCCGCGGCGACTCGAAGATCGTCGCCTTACCCATCTTGTCGGCGGAGTAGACGGCATGCTCGGCGGGGCGGATGACGGACGGATGTGTCACAGCGGCCTTCGCGCGTTGATGTTGAGGCGCCAATAGTCGAGGGTGAACGGTGGGTCTTCGCGCGCCGACAGTTCGGTGACGCGGTCGATGAACGCCTGCTTGAGCGCCGGGTCGGGCAGCCGCTCCAGATGTGGGTGGTAGATCACAGTGGTGACGAACTCCCGGTAGTCCGCCTCGGTCGCCAATGTCGTCGGCGCTTCCTCGAGGCTGGTCTCGATGTCGACGAAACCGGCGCGATGCAGCCGCCCGGCCGTGGTCTCGGCGTTGGCAAACTCCCACACGCCGGGCCAGTCGCCGAAGTACCGCGCAAACGGATCGGCGTGCATCAGGTGTTCGGCCAGGGCATGTGCGCGCGCCAGGTTCGGGCCGCCGCCGCATTGCGCCATCAAGTGCCCGCCCGGCCGCAACGCGAGGCCGATGTTCTCGAACAGCGACTGGTGGTCCCTGATCCAGTGAAACGTCGCCGTGCTGAACACCAGGTCGGCCCAGTTCGCGAACGGCAGCGCCGGCAGCGACACCTGCACGAACGACACCCGGGGGCCGTAGATCGGCCGCAGGTTGGCCCGCGCCGTCATCAGCATGTTCCACGACCGGTCGATGGCGATGAGACGGCCATCGGGCAGCCGCTCCATCAGCTCACCGGTCAGCCGGCCGCTGCCGCAGCCGGCATCAATGGCGCGTTCGTCACCCCTGACCGAGAGACGCGCCAGCACTTTTTGTCCCCAACTGGTCTGAGGCCCGGACACCTTGTGGTACGACGCCGCATTCCACTCCGTCACGCCCCTAGTGTAGCCTTCCGAACAGCCGATGTCCTTTCCCGCCACGCCTGTCGGTTGTCGAACGCACACGCAGCCACGACGAAGAGATTCGCCGGCCACGATCATCGAGGCGTACTGGAAGCCCGCCTACAAGCACCTGCGCACGAAGTGGTCGCTCAGCCTGGACGATGCGGCGGACCTGACGCAGGAGCTGGCCTACGTGATCATGCGGTTCGTGTTGTTGATCTCAGCCGCAGTCTGATCGACGTACAGAGTTCGTTCTGCGGCGTTGAAAAGTCTTTTCAGGAGGCAGGAATGAAGAAGCCGGTGTTCGCTATGCTGTTGGGCGGTTTTCTCGGAGTCTTTGACGGGCTGAGCGCGCTGCTGTCGGCGCCACAGGAAGCCCCGAACATCGTCGGCATCGTCATTGGCTCCACCTTCAAGGGTGTGATCGCCGGCGCCATCATCGGGCTGGTCGCGCAGCGGACGCAGTCGCTGGCGATCGGCGTGGCGGTGGGCGTGGCGGTGGGCGGATTCCTGGCCTACCTGATCACGATCGGCGGCCCCTATCTGTGGGAGATCGTCCTGCCCGGAGCGATGGTCGGCTTAATCGTGGGCTACGCGACGATGAAGTATCGCGGCCCGGCGCCCCAAGTGGGAAGAGCTTAGAACGCCCATGGGCGGAATGCGATCATGCCCCAGTACGACAGGTACGTCGACACGATGCATGCGCACAGCGAGACGATGAGGGCGTAGGCGCGGAGCCAGGGGCCCGCGCCGCGCCGCCACGCATCGACCGTGAAGAGCACCGACAGCATCGCCGCGGTTGGCTGCAACACGGTGCCGACGAACATCGCGCCGGTCCACACGCTACGCATGCCGAGCGTCACGTCGCTCACGTTCATGACGCCGATCACCGGCAGCAGACAGGCGGCGCCACCGAGGCACAGGACGCCTTTCAACCACCAGAAGCCGGACGGGCGCGCGCGCCTGGCGTGAAAGGCCCACGCGATCAACACCAGGAGGGGCGTCTGGGCGAGCGCGTACGAGACGAGCACCGGCCAGCGCACCAGCTCCACCGGCCATCGCGGCCGCCGCTCGGAATACACGAAGCCGCCCGTCAACACCATCGTCCCGAACTCGTCGGTGGTGAACACGCGCGTCGGTTCGGCATCGGCGCCGGTCCTGAACAGGTTCTCCGAAACCGGGACCAGGTCTTCCGGCCGTCCGAACACCGGGTTGACGCGGAGTCCGTTCGGCGTCGCCGCCACCGTGCCGCCGCTCAGCAGCCACTCGAGAAAGGCGATGGCCTGATTGCGCGGGTTGGCGCCGTGGTAGTAACCCTCGTACCGCTTCAACGTTTCCGCCGCCACCGTGACCTGTGGTCTTGCGGGAGGCTCGACGTCGGCCTTGAGGTATCGCACGGCGAGGCGCGAGATGCGTTGCATGGCCTGGGGCGAGTGGGTCGAGTTGAGCAGCACGACGTAGCCGGCGTCACGCGCGGCCGAGTAGGCATAGCGCGACGAGAAGCCGTCGATGCCGCCGCCGTGGCCGAGCATCGGAAAGCCCTCGGTCGATGACGCGGCGATGGCCGAGCCGTAGCCGACCCGGAGCCCCGCCTCCGATGCCAGCGAACTGCGCGGATGCTCCATGTTGCTGAGGTACTCCGGGTCGATCACGAGTTGCTCCGCCGTCTCGCCCCAGTTGAGCAGCACGTGGACGAACTTGCCCATCTCCAGCGGCGAGGTGTGAAGGTTGCCGGCCGGCCGCAGGTAGATCTGCGAGTAGGCCACCGGCGGTCCAGCCGGGCCGCGATAGCCCTTCGCCAGCAGCGCCTCGTCTTGCTTCGTCAGTCGAAAGCTGCTCGTGGTCATGCCGATCGGCTGGAACGTGCGCTCGGCCACGAAGTCTTCGTACGGCTTGCCGGTGATCTTCTCGACCAGGTAACCGGCGACGGCGAAGCCCGGGTTGGAGTACGACACGTGCGTCCCTGGCCGCCAGCGCACGTTGCGCGATCGCGGGTTCCGGCGCAAGACCTCGAGCAGCGGCAGGTCCGGTGGGTCCTGCAGGTTGTAGACCTCGTTGAAGTGCATGTCGTCGAACCCGGCGGTGTGCTGCAGCAGGTGAATCACGCGCACCGGGTCGCCGGCCTCCCACGGGTTGTTGATCGGCACCTCCGACGCGATCTCCGCGACGGGGGTGTCGAGGTCCACGTCGCCGTCTTCGGACAACTGCACGAGCGCCAGGGCGATGAAGGTCTTGCTGACCGAGCCGGCGCGGAAATGGGTGTCGGCGGTGACCGGCGTGCGGCGTTCGCGATCGGCGAGCCCGACGCCGCCGGCCCACTCGACGCCCGACTGGCGCACGAGCGCGAGGCCGGCGCCGGGCACGCCGGTGTCGGCCAGGACCCTTTCCACCGCGGCGCGGAATTCATCCACCGTCCTGGGCCAGGGGTCGGTCGCCGTCTGCGCGGCCAGCACGGCGCCCGCGCCCAGCGCCATCACCACCGACCGGAGCCATTTCATGCGGAGAGTGTAGATTAGGATCGTCCATGTTCGTCGAGCTCAAGCGCAGCCTCGTCCTCAAGACCGCGGTGCTCTTCGCGGTGGCCGCGCTCGTGCCGTTCGTGCTGGCAGCGTTGCTGCTGTTCCGGAGCGCCCGTAACACCTTGTACGACGAAGTGGTTCGCGGCCTGGACGCGCGCGTCGAGCTGATGCGCGACAAACTCGACAACCGCCTGGTCACGCTTCGGGGCAATGCCGTGGCGTGGGCCGGCCTCGAGGTGATGACCGACCTGCTGGCCGACGACCTCGACAAGCGCATCACCGTGGCCCTCGAAGGTCTCAAGCGGGACTACGCGCTTGATGGGGACATCTACGCCCTCACGCCGTCCGGCGTCGTCGTGGCGGCCAGCGCCCCTGGCGCCATCGGCCGCACCCTGGCCGGGCCACTGTCGACTCCGGCGCCCGGAGAAGTGGTGCCGGTGGCGTTGCGGGTGTCGCCATTCGACGGCCAGCGGGTCGTCGGCTTTGCGCTGCCGATTACGTCGCGCGCCGTCGAGGGACGTGCCATCGGCGTCCTGCTGATCGAGTACCACGTCCAGGACCTGGTGCGGACGGTGCTGGCGGGCACTGTTCCGACCGCCGCGGTGGTGGATGAGGACGGCGTCGTCGTCGCGGCCACCGATTTCTGGGCGCCGGAACTCGAGCACACGCCGGCCGGCGTGCGCGAGGCCGGCCCGTTCATCGTCGCGGCGGCCAGGCAGCTTGGCGGCGGCGAGTTTCACGGCTTCGGCTGGACGGTGATCGGCGCGGCCGAGCGTGATGTGGTGCTCGCGCCGGTGACGCGCGTCGAGCGCGTCAGCCTGTTGGCGGGCATTGCCGGCATCACCCTGGTGGTGGTGCTGGTGGCGGCGGCGGCGGCCCGGGCCGTGCGGCCGCTGAAGGATGTCTCGCGGGCCGCCAACATCATTAGCCAGACCATGGACCTGTCGAACAAGGTCCCGCCGCAGGGCGACGACGAGATCGGGCAGATGGCGACCTCGTTCAACCGCATGGTGGACGAGGTCAACCGTCACGTGGCGATGCTGCTTGAAGCCAACGTCGAGATGCTCGAAGTGCTGGGCAGCGCCATCGCCAAGCGCGACAGCGACACCAGCGTGCACAACTATCGCGTCACCCTGCTCGCGCTGGCCATGGCCGAGGCCGCCGGCCTGGATCGCGTGCGGCTGCAGGCGCTCGTCAAGGGCTCGTTTCTCCACGATGTCGGCAAGATCGGCATCAGCGACGCCATCCTGCTCAAGCCCGGCCGTCTCGACCAGGCCGAGTTCGAGACCATGAAGACGCACGTGCTGCATGGCACCGACATCGTCAGCCGTTACGCGTGGCTCGGCGACGCGCTCGACATTGTCCGGCACCATCACGAACGGGTGGACGGCCGCGGCTACCCCGATGGCCTCTCGGGCGCGCAGATCCCGGTGAGCGCCCGGATCTTCGCCATCGCCGACGTCTTCGATGCGCTCACGTCGGAGCGACCCTACAAGAAGGCGCTGTCGTTCGACGAGGCCATGGGCATCATGGCCGCCGACCGCGGCACGCACTTCGATCCGGACCTGTTCGACTTGTTCGCCGGCCTGGCGCCGGCGCTCTACGCGCGGGTGTCGCGCGCGTCAACGGACGACCTGGTTGAGGAGTTGCGGCGAAAGATGCGCCGGTATTTCTTCGCCGGCGCCGGCGAGCCCGGCCCTACGGCCCCTGAACGACCAGCAGCACCATGAGGTCCGGGTCGAGCTGGTCGCGACGGATGTAGCCGACCGCGCCGTCAACCTGGCGGACGAACGCCTTGACCGCTTCTTCGGATTCGAGCACCACCGGCGGGTTCACGCCCTTGAAGTGCTGCTCATTCCAATAGGCCACCAGCTCGCGGCGCTCGCGGCGGAGTACGGCGCGGCTGAAGGCCTGGCGGGCGGCATGGTCGGGCGGCAGGTTCACGGGGACGATTCGGGATCCGTCCTTCCAGAACAGGCGCTCCTTCAGGAACACGCGCGCGGCGGTCCGTTCCGATACCGCCTCGCCCGGCGCCTTGCGGCTCACGAGCACGATGTCCGGCGCGGGCGCGGGCTGGAACCACCAGCCCCGCAGCAAGGCCATGAGCACTGCCGACGCGAACACGTTCATGAGCGTTCCCGGGACCGCATCAGAACAGCACGCCGAAACTGGCCAGCAGCTGGTTGCCTTTCGGGGCGTCGGTCGTGAGGAGCCGGCCGGAACGTCCCTGGAACTCCAGCTTGAAGGACATGGCCGGCAGCGGGCGGAAGAGCAACCCGGCGCTGGTGGCCGTGTAGGTGAGCTCGTCGCGGCTGTGCGCCCGCTCCTGCCGGCCGACGACGAACAGCCGATCGGTCAGCGCCACCACGCCCTGAAGATACGCGGCGTATTCGGCCCGCGCATCGCCGTCGATCGAGCGCACGCGGCCGGCCGTTGCCTCGCCGCGCAGTTCCAGCCGTCCGGTGCGCGCCACGAGATCGGCTCCCGAGAACGTCACCACGTCGCCGGTGTCGCGTTCGGTATAGCGGACGGCGGGGACGCCCACCTCCACGCGCCCCTGGCGCAGTCGCACGCGCCCGCCGACCATCCGTTCGGTTCGTCGATCACCCGTGCTGCGATCGATCGATGCGTTGTGCTGGACGAAGACGTTGTAGTCCACGTCGCGGTCGGCGGTGGCCCACGTGCCGAAGGCCTGGACGCCCGTGGTGAACGCCGGGAACGTGGCATAGCTGGCGACCGGGCGCGAGACCGTCCACGTCAGCGGGTCAGGGTGAATCTCGTTCCAGGTCCCGACCGGCGTCAGGAACTTGCCGGCCCTGACCTTGAAGGCGTCGCCGTGCAGGTAGTCAACGTAGAGGCGCTCGAGGTCGCTGTTGTTGGTGGCCTCGACTCGCCCGGCGCTGTCGATTTGCCAGAATTGGGTTTCCTCCGCCTCCATGAAGAAGCGCAACCGGGGACCAATATCGCCGAACACGAACAGGCTCGCGTCGTCGAAGGTGAGCGTCGCGCGCTCGTTCGACGGGTTTTCGAAGTCGATGGTGATGTAGCCGCCCAGCCGCATGCCGGAGTCGCCCAGCCGCAGGCCGCTGCCGAGGGTGTAGCCTTGCGGTGGCGAATCAGGCGGCGACTGCGCTGCCGCCGGCCGCGGCGCGACGAGGCCGATCAGGGCGAGGACAAACGCCGCGACGACTGGGGGTCGGTGCATGTTTTCGCTCTAGGTCCATGGTAGCTCGACCGCGCCCCGGGCCTGGCGATCGGCGAGGTCCGGCAGGCCCGACACGAGCCTCAGCACATCCTCGGGCAGGTCGCGCGCGGACCACGTGCCGGAATCGACGCATGCCACGCGCACGAACCCTTCGGCGAGCAGCTGACCCGACTGGTCGTCGCGAATCTCGAATGCGTGATGCAGGCGGCGAGGGTTCTCGACCGTGGTGCTGATGCCGACGCGGACGATCTGGCCGGCGCGCGCCGGCGCGCGAAACTTCGAATGCACTTCGACGCGCGGCATGCCGAACTGGTGCGAGTCGAGCAGCGACTGCCGCGATCGCCCGAGCGACGCGAACAGCTCTTCTTCCGCGTCTTCGAACCAGCGCAGGAAGTTCGGGAACCAGACCACGCCGGCCGCGTCGGTGTCGGACCAGTGCACTTTCTTGCGAATCTGAAAGAACGACGCCATGGCCGAAGTATAGGGCGCGAGTCCAGAACTTCAAACGGTCAAAGTCCTGAGTGCAGAGTAAGATCTGCACTCTGATGGAAGGCTACGAGGGCTGGGACGACTACGCGCCGTTCTACGACTGGGAGAACGCGCAAACGGTGGGCCGGCGCGACATCGCGTTCTGGACGCGCATGGCGTCGGCGGCCAAGGGTCCCGTGCTCGAGCTGGGCTGCGGCACCGGGCGCGTGGCGCTGCCGGCGGCGCGCGGGGGCGCCACCATTGTCGGCATCGATCGATCGGCGCCGATGCTCGCGCGGGCGCGAACCCGCGTGAAGCGCGCGCGCCTGCAATCGCAGGTGCAGCTCGTGCGCGGCGACATCCGGCACCTGCCATTTCCCGACCGCACCTTCCCGCTCGTGATGGCGCCGTACGGCATCCTGCAGTCGCTCCTCGCGGAACGGGACCTGGCCAGGACCCTTGATGCCGTCACGCGGGTCCTGACGAAGAAAGGGACGTTCGGCCTCGAACTGGTGGCCGACCTGCCGGCCTGGGACGAGTACTCGAAGCGGATCAGCATGCGGGGCAAGCGCGGGCCCAACGGCAAGCCGATTACCCTGATTGAGTCGGTCAGGCAGGACCGGGCCCGGCACATCACCCGCTTCGAGCAGGAGTTCATCGAGGGCCGCGGCAAGGCCGCGTCCCGGAAGAAATTCTCCCTCGCGTTCCGGACCCTGACGGTGCCGCAAATGGTGCGCCGGCTCGAAAAAGCGGGTCTTGAGGTGTCGGCGCTGCTGGGGGACTACCAGGGAGGCCCCTGGGACCTTCGCGCCGAAGTCTGGATCATCCTGGCCCGGCGGGGGTAAAATACGCGTTTCCACCGGTATCACGGGCTAGCCTCCAGGCTCTCCCCCACTGGCATTTAGGAGTTTCCGCATGTCCGGCCATTCCAAGTGGCACACGATTAAGCACAAGAAGGGCGCAGCCGACGCCAAGCGCGGCAAGATTTTCACGCGCCTGATCAAGGAACTCACCGTGGCTGCGCGCGGCGGCGGCGGCGATCCCGGCATGAACCCGCGTTTGCGGAGCATCATCGCGGCGGCCAAAGAAGTGAACATGCCGGCCGACAACATCAAGAAGGCGATTCAGCGCGGCACGGGAGAACTGCCGGGCGTCATCTATGACGAGATCACGTACGAGGCGTATGGCCCCGGCGGGTCGGCGCTCATCATCGAAACGTTGACCGACAACAAGAACCGGACGGTCGGCGAGCTGCGCCACATGCTCGAGAAGCACGCCGGCAACCTCGGCGCCACCAACTCGGTGGCGTGGATGTTCACCAAGAAGGGCCACATCGTCGTCGAAAAGACCAAGGCCGACGAGGAAAAGCTCCTGACCGTGACCCTCGAAGCCGGCGCCGATGACGTGCAGGACGATGGCGACAGCTGGGAAGTGCTGAGCGACCCGGCGGCCTTCGAAGCCGTGCGCGACGCGGTCAAGGGGATGGGCATCGAGCCGGCCAGCGCGCAGGTGGCGATGCTGCCGCAGAACTACGTGAAGCTCACTGGCACGCCCGCCAGCCAGATGATCCGGCTGATGGACGCGCTCGACGACCACGAAGACGTCAAGCAGGTGTGGTCGAACTTCGACATCGAGGAGAAGGAGATCGAGGCGTCGCTGGCGTGAGAGTGTTTGGCATCGATCCCGGCTCCCAGCGCACGGGCTATGGCTGTGTCGACAGCGATGGCCGGCGCCACCAGCTGGTGTCATGCGGCGCCATACGCGCCGGGGTTGCCGCCACGTTTCCCGAGCAGCTGTCCCTGATCTACCGCGAGCTGAGCGCGCTCATCGCCGAGCACCGTCCCGAGTGCGTGGCCATCGAGAACATCTTTCATGCCGTGAACGCGCGCAGTGCCCTGAAGCTGGGGCACGCGCGCGGCGTCGCCATGCTGGCGGCGACCGAGGCGGGCGTGACTGTCGTCGAGTACACCCCGGCCGAGGTCAAGCGCGCGGTGGTGGGGTACGGCCGCGCCGAGAAGCCGCAAGTCGCGCAGATGGTGAAGTTGTTGCTGGGTCTCGACGAGGTGCCGACACCCCACGATGCCGCGGACGCGCTGGCGGTGGCGATTTGCCACCTGCACGGCGGCAAGGGCACGCCGAAAGGCAGGCCGGCTAAGGGCGGCAAGGCGGCGACCAGCTGGCGGCACTACCAGCCGGCGGCGCGGGCGGCGCGATGATCGCGCATCTTCGCGGGCGCGTCTTCGAGAAGCACCCGAACCGCCTGATTGTTGACGTGACCGGCGTCGGCTACGACGTGCTGGTGCCGCTGTCCACGTTCTACACGTGCGGTGATCCGGGCGCGGAGATCTCGCTGCGCATCCACACCCACGTGCGCGAGGACCAGCTGGCGCTGTATGGATTTGCCACCCCGCTCGAGCTGGCGATGTTCGAGCGCCTGATTGCGGTGAGTGGCATCGGGCCGAAGCTGGCGCTCGCCGTGCTGTCGGGCATCGAGCCGCGGGACCTCGCCGGCGCGATCCTCCGCAACGACCTGGCGCGCCTCACCGCGATCCCGGGCGTCGGCAAGAAGACGGCCGAGCGCATGTGCGTGGAGCTGCGCGATCGGCTGCCGAAGACCATCGACGCCGCGGGCGCGGCGCCGGCCCCGGCCGACGCGCTGCGCGACGACCTGGTGTCGGCGCTGATCAATCTCGGCTACCATCGGCAGGCGATCGACAAGACGATCGAGACACTGTTGTCCACCGCCACCGCGCCGCGCTTCGAAGACGTCCTGCGGGCCGCGCTCAAGGACCTGTCACGTGCATAGCGTGGTCGCCACGGCATGACCGATCCGCGCCTGATGACGCCGTCGCGCGTGGACGACGACGCGCAAGACGAAGCCGGCCTGCGCCCGCGCCGCCTGGACGAATACATCGGCCAGGATCGCGTGCGCGAGCAGTTGCACGTGTCGATCACGGCGGCCCGCCAGCGCGGCGAGCATCTCGATCACACGCTGCTGTACGGCCCGCCCGGCCTCGGCAAGACCACGCTCGCCTACGTGATCGCCAACGAGTTGGGCACGGCGATCCGGACCACGTCGGGGCCGGTGATCGAGAAGCCGGGCGACCTGGCCGGCATCCTGTCGAACCTGCAGCCGCGCGAGGTCCTGTTCATCGACGAGATCCACCGGATGTCGCCGGCGATCGAAGAGATCCTGTATCCGGCGATGGAAGACTTCGAGCTCGACATCGTGATTGGCCAGGGGCCCGGCGCCCGCTCGGTCAAGGTGCCGGTGGAGCCGTTCACGCTGATTGGCGCGACGACGCGGGCCGGCCTGCTGACCTCGCCGCTGCGGGCGCGCTTCGGCATCGTGCACCGGCTGGACTTCTACGACGCGCGCGACATCGAGGAGATCGTCCGCCGGTCGGCGCGCATCCTCAACGTGCCGATGGACGACGCGGCGGCGGCCGAGATTGCCGGCCGCTCGCGCGGCACCCCGCGCATCGTCAACCGGCTGCTGCGGCGCGTGCGCGACTACGCGCAGGTGCGGGCCGACGGCCGCATCACGGTGGACGTGGCGCGCGCGGCGATGGCGCTGCTCGACGTCGATCAGTACGGGTTCGACGAGAGCGATCGGCGTCTGGTGTTGACGATCATCGAGAAGTTCAACGGCGGCCCGGTGGGGTTGGGCAGCCTGGCGGCGGCGCTCAGTGAAGAAGCCGACGCCATCGAAGACATGTACGAGCCGTATCTGATCCAGATCGGCTTCCTGGAACGCACACCGCGCGGACGTGTCGCCACGGCCCGCGCTTACGAATACTTCGGGCGCACCATGCCCGGGAGGGGGTTGTTTTGAACGTCCGCCGAGTCGAAATCAAGAGCCTGGCCACCTACGTGCCGCCGCGCCTGCTGACCAACGCCGACCTCGAGAAGATGGTCGACACCACCGACGAGTGGATCATGCAGCGCACCGGCATCCGCCAGCGTCACATCGTTGATCCGGGCGTGGCGACGAGCGACCTCGCCGCGGAAGCGGCGAAGGAGGCGATCAAGCGGGCGGGCCTCAAGCCGGAGGACATCGACCTGATCATCGTCGGCACGGTGACGCCCGACATGCTGTTCCCCAGTACCGCGTGCCTGGTGCAGCACAAGATTGGGGCGACGAACGCATGGGGCTTCGACCTGTCGGCGGCCTGCTCGGCGTTTACCTATTCGCTGACCGTCGGCAGCCAGCTGGTCGCCGCCGGCGGCGTCAAGAACGCCCTGGTGATCGGCGCCGATGTCATGTCGAGCATCATCGACTACACCGATCGCGCGACCTGCGTGCTGTTCGGGGACGGCGCCGGCGCCGTCGTGCTGGCGCCGTCGTCCGATACCAACGTCGGCATTCTCGACTTCGAGCACATGATCGACGGCGCTGGCGGTTCCGCCTTGTACATGCCGGCGGGCGGCAGCCGCATGCCGGCATCGCACGAGACGGTGGACAAGCGGTTGCACTACGTGAAGCAGGACGGCCAGGCGGTGTTCAAGTTCGCCGTGCGCAAAACCGGTGAGGTTTGCGAGCGGCTGCTGAAGCGCAACAACCTCACCGGCCACGACCTCGATCTGTTCGTGTCGCACCAGGCCAACAAGCGCATCATCATGTCGGTCGCCGAACGCATCGGCATGCCCGACGAGAAGGTCGTGATCAACATCGATCGCTTCGGCAACACGACGGCCGCCACCATTCCGCTCGCGCTGAACGACGCGGTGGAAAGCGGACGCTTGAAGAAAGGCCACCTGATCATGCTCACGTCGGTGGGCGCCGGCTTCACCGTGGGATCCCTGCTTGTTCGGTGGGGTTTATAGGGTTGCACGAAATCGTGGGTGTGCCATTGCGGTACAACGATCGCCGGGAAGCGCCGAAAGGCGGCACGTAACCGCCTCACTCGCAATGCTTTGACGGTTGTGTCGTATTCTGGCACTCCGTAAATCGGCCTGATCCATATAGGGACAGTGCGCTGTAAGTAGTTTATTGGTGGGATGTTATCGGCTACAGGCATCCCAAAGGCGCAGCGCATTGCCCTTTATCGGGACATCGTCGGCAAGCACGGCAAGTGCCTATGCACGAACATTAAAGTTCTTCGTGTCGTATAGGGCGCCATGTTGCCCCCAGGTTGAGGGTGCGTTCCAGGTGTGGCTCGCGCTTTGCTAAACAGGTTTACTGATGACCTGCCTCTCTATATCCGCCGTGAGATTCGGTGGAAATACCCAGGCCGAATCGGTAAGCTGGTTGTGCTCATAACCTTGGGAACTTGATGAAAACTTTCGGCAAGACTTGCCGGTGGGCTTTAGCCGCAGTACTCGCAATGAGTGCCGTTGCGGTGCGCCCGGCGGCCGCCCAGTCCATCGATGAATCGGTGCGTGCCGCGGTGACGTCGGGATCCTCGACGCGCGTGATCATGCAGTTCGCGACGACTGCCGCGCGCGATGCCGCGTTCAACCGATTGCTCGACGGCGGTGCCGCGGTTCGCGCCACCGAGACGGAAGTCGGACCGGCCCTCGTGGTGATTGGCGGCGCGGCCATTCTCGAGCGCGAGTTCAGCGGCGCGACCCAGATCTCGGCTGACGCCAGTGTCACCGTCCTCTCAACCACGCCGGCGCGCGCCCGTTCGCCGCGCCGTTCCCCGACGCCATCAGCGATTCGCGAGGCAGCTTCATACAGCGGCCCGGCCGTCGCCATCATCGATTCCGGGATTCAGCCGCATGCCGACCTGCCGCTGAGCCGTATTCGCGTGTTCAAGGACTTCGTCGCGGGCGGACGATCCCCCGTGGACGGGTGCGGTCACGGCACACACGTCGCCGGCATCGTCGCGGGCAGCGGCGCGTCGTCAGGCCGCGTCTACCAAGGTATCGCGCCCGATGTTGACGTTGTCGCGTTACGCGTGCTTGGTAACGACTGTTCCGGGCGCACGAGTGACGTCATCGACGCGCTCGAGTGGGTGGCGCGTAACCACACTAAATACAAAATCAGGGTCGTCAACCTGTCACTCGGCCACGACGTGCTCGAGTCCATCTTCACCGACCCGCTCGTCCAGGCCGTCGAGCGCCTGTCGCGCCGCGGCGTCGTGGTGGTGACCGCCGCCGGCAACAAGGGCATCAATCCGAAGACCGGGGAACCGGGCTACGGCGGCGTGGGCGTGCCGTGCAACGCACCATCATCAGTTTGTGTCGGCGCGCTCGATACCCAGGGGACGCCGGCCCTAGACGATGACGCCGTCGCGAGGAAGAGTTCGCGTGGTCCTACCAGGTTCGACTTCCTGGCCAAGCCCGACCTGGTCGCGCCGGGCGTGAACATCATTTCCCTGGCTGCTCCGGGGAGCATGCTCTTCACCAATTATCCAACCTACCGAGTTGACGGCGGGAACACTTATTTCAAACTGTCGGGCACCAGCATGGCCTCGCCTGCCGTCGCCGGGGCCGCCGTCAGGTTGTTGCAGGCCAACCAGGGTCTTTCGGCCAACGCCGTGAAGATGGCGCTGCAGTTCACCGCGAGGATTCTCGACCAGACCGATGTGCTGACGCAGGGCGCCGGCGCGCTGAACCTGGCGGGCGCCGTAACGCTGGCGAGCGCCATCAACCCTTCGGCGCCGCTCGGGTCCAACTGGCTGACCACCAGCGTGGCGACGTTCAATTCCGATGCCAATGGCGAGCCCATCACGTGGGGCGGGCGCATCATCTACGGCGACCGTTTTATGCAGCCGCGCTACGCGGGCATCCACCTGTTCCGCTGGAGCGACGACATCGTCTGGGCCTACGACGCCCTTGCCGACAACATCGTGTGGGGCAACAACGGCGACAACATCGTCTGGGGCAACGACGACAACATTGTCTGGGGTAACGAAGACAACATCGTGTGGGGCAACGACGACAACATCGTCTGGGGCAACCTCGAAGACGCCAACATCGTGTGGGGCAACGGCGAGTCCGACAATATCGTGTGGGGCATCGACGACAACATCGTCTGGGGCAACGACGACAACATCGTCTGGGGCAACACCGACGACGACAACATCGTCTGGGGTAACGGCTTCGTCCGGGAAGTGTGGGCCGCCAACATCGTCTGGGGCTTCTGGGACGACAACATCGTGTGGGGCAACGTCAGCCGGGACGAGGTCGACAACATCGTGTGGGGCAACGACGACAACATCGTCTGGGGCAACTGCGCGATGGGCCTGGACGACAACATTGTCTGGGGCAACGACGACAACATCGTGTGGGGCAATGGCGACAACATTGTCTGGGGCAACGGCTGCTCCCGGCTGAATGCGGCGGATGACAACATCGTGTGGGGCAACAGGGTGTTGACCGGGGGAGTTCGTTAAGCCATGGAAAAGATGCCTTTCCAGCCGGAGCTCGACCGCGCCACGGCCATGCCGTCCGCGACCGCCGGCGTCACCACGACCGACTGGCGCTCCGGGCTTCCGGTGCTTGCCGGTTCGAACTTCACGCTCCGCGAACTGCGCCTCAACGACGCCGCCTCGCTGCTCGCGATGCTGACGACCGATGAAGTGGCGCGGTTCATTTCGCCGCCGCCGACCACCGTTGAAGGGTTCGAACACTTCATCGCCTGGACGCACCGCGAGCGCCTCACCGGCAATTACATCTGCTTCGGCGTGGTGCCGCAGGGCATGGACCAGGCCGTGGGTCTCTTCCAACTGCGCTCCCTCGAACCCGGGTTCGGTTCCTGCGAGTGGGGCTTCGCCCTGGGTTCCGCGTTCTGGGGCACCGGCGTATTCGTGGACGGGGCGCGCCTCATCCTCAACTTCGCGGTTGACGTCGTCGGCGCGCAGCGCCTCGAGGCGCGCGCGGCGGTGGCCAACGGCCGCGGCAACGGCGCCCTCCGGAAGATCGGCGCCGTGCAGGAGGGCGTGCTGCGCCGTTCGTTCCTGCGCAACGGCCAGTATCACGACCAGGTGTTGTGGTCGATCCTCGCGGAGGATTGGCGCCTGCAGCGGCTTGATCAGCAGCCGGTCAGCGTTCACTAACAGTCACAAGTTCGCTATACGTAAAGGCCCGAATGCCTCCAGGGGGTGTTCGGGCTATTTTTTTCCATGGGCCGCGGTTGCCGGAGGCTCGAAGGACGCGCCTCGTGAACGTCAGCGATTTCGATTTCCACCTGCCCGACGATCTCATCGCGCAGAGCCCGCCGTCCGAACGGGGGGCGTCACGGCTGCTGGCGCTCGACCGCGTCAGCGGACGCGTGTCGCATCACCAGTTTGCCGACCTGCCGGCGCTGTTGCGTCCCGGCGATCTGCTCATCGTCAACGACACCCGCGTTTTTCCAGCGCGGCTCATCGGCCGCCGGTTGCCTGGCGGTGGGGCGGCCGAGTGCTTTCTCGTCCGTCCCACCGGCGCTGCCGACGAGTGGATCGCGCTGGTGCATCCCGGCCAGCGGCTGCGCGAAGGGTCGCGGATGGTGTTCGAGTCCGGCCCCCTTCGCCTGACCGCCGAGGTGGTGGGGATGCACTTCCACGGCCGCCGCACCGTCCGGCTGTGGACCGAGGATGGCTCCGGCGTGCGCGACGCGATTGACGCGATTGGCCACATGCCGCTGCCGCCTTACATCAAGCGAAGCGATGCGCCCGCGGACCGCGAGCGCTACCAGACCGTGTTTGCGCGCGAGGGCGGTTCGATCGCCGCGCCGACGGCCGGCCTGCACTTCACGCCGTCATTGCTCGAGGCCCTCGCCGCCCGCGGCGTTGAGCGCGCCGCGGTGACCCTGCACGTCGGCTACGGCACTTTCCAGCCGATACGGGTGGAGCGCGTCGAGGATCACCAGATGGAGGCGGAACACTACGAAGTGTCCGCCGCGACGGCGGCGGCGCTGACCGCCGCGAAGCGCGAGCACCGGCGGATCATCACCGTCGGCACGACCTCCACGCGGACCGTGGAGTCGTTGACGATCGATCCCGAGGGCGCGGTGCAGGCGGGACGAGGGGAGACGTCGCTCTTCATTCATCCCGGCTACCAGTTCCGCCTGGTCTCCGGCGTGGTGACCAACTTCCACCTGCCGCGTTCGTCGCTGATCATGCTGGTGTCGGCGCTGGCGGGACGGGAGCACGTGCTGGCCGCCTACGAGGCTGCCGTCAGGGAGCGCTATCGGTTCTATAGTTACGGGGACGCGATGCTCGTTCTCTGACGGGAGACACCACCCGCCGGGAGGGCACTGCCCGTCGGGAGGACACTTCTTGTCGGGATCACATTCATGAAACTGCCATACGAAGAGTTCGATCTCTCTGGCGTGAAGACGTATCCGCTGCGCTCGCGCGCGAGCAAGGTGACGCTGGCGCAGTTCGCCACACCGTACAAGAAGGGCTCCGGCGTGGAGGGGTTGCTGACGTCGCTGCCGTCGCTGCTCGCGGCGAGCGACTTCGCGGCCGTGGTGAAGGCCATCCTCACCGCCCGCCGGGATGGGCGCGCCATCATCTGGGGGCTTGGGGCTCACGTCATGAAGACGGGGCTGTCCCCGGTGCTGGTGGACCTGATGGAGCGGGGCTTCGTGTCGGCCGTCGCCACCAACGGCGCGGGCATCATCCACGACTTCGAAATTGCCTTGTCGGGCGCGACCTCGGAAGACGTCGATGCGACGCTCGGCCCCGGCACCTTCGGCATGGCCGAAGAGACCGGGACTCAGCTGAACCAGGCGATCATCGACGGCGCCGCCGCGGGCCTGGGCCTGGGGCAGGCGGTCGGCAGGTTCCTGGTCGAGCACCGCGCGCCGTTCGCGCCGATCAGCATTGCCGCGGCCGCCCATCGCCTCGGCATTCCGGTCACGGCCCATGTCGCGATCGGCACCGACATCATTCACATGCACCCGCTCGCGTCCGGCGCCGCGATCGGCGAGGCCAGCCTCCGGGACTTCAAGTACTTCACATCGTCAGTGGCGAAGCTGGAGGGCGGCGTTTACCTGAACTGCGGATCGGCCGTGGTGTTGCCTGAAGTGTTCCTGAAGGCCGTCGCCATTGCCCGCAACGACGGCCGCTCGCTGGACGGGTTGACCACCGTCAACCTGGACTTCCTGCGGCACTACCGGCCGCTCACCAACGTGGTGTCGCGGCCGACCGCGGGCACGGGGAAGGGCTATGCGCTGACGGGGCATCACGAGATCATGGTCCCCCTGCTCGCCGCCGCGCTGCTGGAGGGGTTGTAGCGCCAATCAGGTGGATCTTGCCGGGTTCGGTGGCGCTGAAGTACCATCAAAGATTCGTGCCGGAGTAGCTCAGCCGGTTAGAGCACGCGTCTCATAAGCGCGGGGTCGGCAGTTCGAGTCTGCCCTCCGGCACCACCGCATTACCGCAGGGTCACGGCGTCCGTCGCCGTGCCCGTGCCGGCCGCAAGCCGTTCCGGGTCAAGGATACTGATGGCGCGCCTTATCGATCGCGTTCGCCGCTACGCCGCGCAGCATGCGCTGTGGAGGGCGGACCCGCGCGTGATCGTCGCGATGTCGGGAGGGTCGGATTCGGTGGCGCTGTTCTTCCTGCTCCGCGAGCTCGCGGCCAGCGGGGATTGCGCGTTGGCCGGCGTCGCGCACCTGCACCACCACATTCGCGGCCAGGCGGCCGACGAGGACGCGGCGTTTTGTCGCAACCTGGCGCTGCGAACCGGCGTGCCCGCCGTGATCGGCGACGCCGACGTGCCGGCGCTGGCCGCGCGCGACGGCGTCTCGATGGAAGTGGCCGGCCGTCACGCGCGGCAGGGCTTCTACCTCGAGGCGCAGGCCACGCTCAACGCCGCGCGCGTCGCCGTGGCACACACGCGTGACGATCAAGCGGAGACCGTGCTGCTGCGCCTGGTCCGTGGCGCGGGCTCCGCCGGCCTGTCGGGCATGGCGCCCCGCCGCGATCACCTCGTCCGGCCGCTCCTCGAGATCACCCGCGCCGAGCTGCGCGCGTATCTCGACGAGATCGGCGAGCCGTGGCGCGAAGACGCGACCAACGCCGACCGCGCCATTCCGCGCAACCTGATTCGCCACGAGGTGTTGCCGCGGCTGCGCCAGCTGAACGCGCAAGCGGATGCGGCACTGGCGCGCGCCGCCGACATCCTGAGGACCGACGCCGCGTTTCTCGACAGCCTTGCCAGCGAAGCCGCCGCCCGGCTCGTCAGACTTGAGGAAGGCCCGCCTTCGCGGCCGGAGGCCGCTTCCGCCTTCGCTGAAGCTGCGGCGGACAAGTCGGCGAGGTCTCGCCGTAGCTCGCTTGACGGCTCGCAAGCGGAGGCGGATGCCTCAGGTGCATCGGGTGCATCGGGTGCGCCGCGACGAATCGCGATCGATGCCGAAGAGCTGGGGCGGCTGCCGTTGGCACTGGCGCGACGGGTAGCGCTGAGGGCGCTCGAAACCGCCAACCCGTCCCGCTCGTATGGCTTAGAAGAGGCCCAACTGCTCTGCGAGGCGGCCGCCGGCGGTGCCGGGGCCAGCCTTGCGGGCCTCGACATGGAACGTTTCGGCGCCAGCGTTGTCTTAGTAAGTAGGGCCCGCCGACGCGGCCAAAGGCCGCTACGGCGAGGTCTCGCCGAAGCTCGCGAGCAATCTGGCGAGCGGAGGCGGATGCCAAGCGCCGATCAGTTCGAACTCCAGCTCGGGATCCCTGGCGCGGTGACCGCACCGCATGGGCGCTGGACGCTGACGGCTGCGGGGCCGATGCCGCGGCCCGAGGCGATGGCGGCCGAAGCGGGACAGGTGATGGTGGATGCCGGCACCTTGAGCCCCGGCCTCATCGTCCGGCCGCGCCGCCCCGGGGATCGTCTGCATCCTCTAGGCGCACCCGGACGAAAGAAGGTGCAAGACGTGTTCGTGGACCGCAAGATTCCGCGAGACGAACGCGATCGAGAGCCCATCGTGACTGACGAAATGGGCAGGATTGTGTGGGTGGCGGGGCAGGTTTTGGCCGAGCCCTTTCGGGTGACCCCGCTCACTATGACCGTGGTAGTCTTGACCCTGAGGCGCCAGTAGCCGCGCCTGGAGGCAGTGTTGAACACGACAGTAAAGAGCGTCGTTTTCTGGGTGGCGATGATCGTGCTGGTCGCCCTTGTCTGGAACTTCTCGTCGCGCTTCCAGCAGCGGGAGTCGCCCATCAGCTTCAGCGAGTTCGTCGCGTGGGTTGACTCGGGCCAGGTGGCGCGCGTCAAGATCACCGGCAACGAACTGACGGGCCTGACCCAGGCCAAGGAAAACTTCCGCACCTACGTTCCCTTCCAGTACGAAGGCCTCGTCAATCGCCTGATTGACAAGAAGGTGATCGTGGAAGCGAAGGAGCCGACGGCCTCGCCGTGGGCCGCGCTGCTGCTGTCGTGGGCGCCCATCCTGCTGCTGATTGGTTTCTGGATCTTCTTCATGCGCCAGGTGCAGAGCGGCGGCAACAAGGCGCTGTCGTTCGGCAAGAGCAAGGCGAAGCTGTCCTCGTCCGCGCAGAAGAAGGTGACGTTCCGTGACGTGGCCGGCGCCGAAGAGGCGAAGAGCGAGCTGCAGGAAATCATCGAGTTCCTCAAGGAACCGCAGAAGTTCCAGAAGCTTGGCGGCCGCATTCCGAAGGGCGTGCTGCTGATGGGGCCTCCGGGAACGGGCAAGACGCTGCTGGCGCGCGCGGTGGCCGGTGAGGCCAACGTGCCGTTCTTCTCGATCAGCGGTTCCGACTTCGTCGAGATGTTCGTCGGCGTCGGCGCCTCGCGCGTGCGCGACCTGTTCGAGCAGGGCAAGAAGAACGCGCCCTGCATCATCTTCATCGACGAGATCGACGCGGTCGGCCGTCATCGCGGCGCCGGTCTCGGCGGCGGTCACGACGAGCGCGAGCAGACCCTCAACCAGTTGCTGGTCGAGATGGACGGCTTTGAGTCGAACGAGGGCGTCATCCTGATGGCCGCGACCAACCGGCCCGACGTGCTGGATCCGGCGCTGCTGCGCCCCGGCCGCTTCGATCGCCGCGTGATCGTCAACCGTCCCGACGTGCGCGGACGCGAAGGCATTCTCGCCGTCCACACCCGCAAGATCCCGATGTCGGACGATGTCGACATCAAGATCCTGGCGCGCGGCACCGTCGGCTTCACCGGCGCCGACCTCGCCAACCTGGTGAACGAAGCGGCGCTCAACGCCGCGCGCGACGGCAAGAAGCTGGTCTCGATGTACCACTTCGAGTACGCCAAGGACAAGGTGATGATGGGCGCCGAACGGCGCTCGATGATCGTCACCGAGGAAGAGAAGAAGGTCACCGCCATCCACGAGGCCGGCCACGCGCTGCTCGGCATCCTGCTGCCGTTCGCCGACCCGCTGCACAAGGTGACCATCGTCCCGCGCGGCATGGCGCTCGGCCTGACGATGTCGCTGCCGACCGACGAGAAGCACAACTACTCGAAGAACTACCTGGTCGATCAGATCGGCATCCTGCTCGGCGGCCGCATCGCCGAAGAGATCACCACCGGCAACATCACCACCGGCGCCGGCAACGACCTCGAGCGCGCCACCGACCTCGCCCGCCGCATGGTGTGCGAGTGGGGCATGAGCGAGTCGATGGGCCCGCTCACCTTCGGCAAGAAGGAAGAGCAGATCTTTCTCGGCCGCGAGATCGCGCAGCACTCCGACTACAGCGAAGACACCGCGCTCAAGATCGACGGCGAGGTCAAGCGCATCGTCAACGACCAGTACCACCGGTGCACGACGCTGCTCACCGAGCACAAGCAGCGGCTGATGGACATTGCCGACGCGCTGCTCGCGCGGGAGGTGCTCGACGCCGACCAGGTCCGCCGGCTCGCGTATGGCCACCCCCTGGACGACGCCCCGGCCGCGGACGCCTCGTCGCCGGACGCGCCGGCGGCGCGCGAGAAGGACCGGCCGTCGCTGGTGCCGCCCATGCAACCGATTCAAAAGCCGCTCACGCAGGAGTGATCGCCGCTTCCCGTCGGCCGTTCACGGTTCCACTTCCGGGCCGGGCTCCTCTGGTGCTCGGCCCGCGCACTTTGGTGATGGGTGTGATCAACGTCACGCCCGATTCCTTCTCAGACGGCGGTGTCGCGCTCGACCCGGCCCGGGCGGCCGAGATCGCGGTGGCCATGGAAGCGGCCGGCGCCGACATCATCGACATCGGCGCCGAGTCGACGCGGCCCGGCGCCACGCCGGTCGGCACCGCCGACGAGCTGGCCCGCGTGCGGCCGGTGCTTCAGGCCGTGGCGGCACGGGTTCGCGTGCCGATCTCCATCGATACCTACAAATCCGAGGTGGCGGAACTGGCCCTTGGCGAGGGCGCCTCGATGGTCAACGACATCAGCGGCCTGCAGTACGACCCGCGCCTGGGCGGCCTCACGGCGTCCAGGGGCGCGCCGATTGTCCTGATGCACACCCGCGGACGGCCGCAGGACATGTACGCGCACGCTGACTACGGGGATGTGGTGGGCGAGGTTGCCGCCGACCTGCGGCGGGCGGTCGAGCGCGCCCTGGCCGCGGGCATTGCGCGCGACCTTATTCTGCTCGACCCTGGCCTGGGTTTCGCCAAGCGCGCGGCCCAGAGCCTGGCGGCCTTGGTGGGGCTCGATCGGCTGGCCGGGCTCGGGTTTCCGCTCCTGGCCGGGCCCTCGCGCAAGTCGTTCTTGACCGTGGCGACGGGCGCGCTGGACCCTGAAGACCGCGATTGGGCGACGGCCGCCGCCATCACCGCCGCCATCCTGGGCGGCGCCCACATCGTCCGGGTGCATCGCGTCGCGGAGATGGTTCACGTCGCCCGGGCCGCCGACGCCATTCGCGCCGCCGCGTCCCCCGCGCCAAACCTGTAGGTTTGGCGATGGTGCCGGACAAACCTAAGGGTTTGTCCCCACCCCGCACTAAAATACCGAAGCGTCCATGTCGTTCCTCAACGAGCTGCTTCAACGGCCGCCGGTCACCTGGTGGGACGTCCTCGACATCCTGATCGTCTCGATCATGGTGTACGAGCTGCTCAAGCTGATTCGCGGCACCCGGGCCGTGCAGCTGGCGGTGGGCATCGCATTCTTCGTCGGGCTGTTCTACGTTTCGCGCGGCTTTCAGCTTGAAACCGTCAACTGGCTGATCCGCAACATCATCGGCTACGTGGTGTTTGCCGGCATCGTGCTGCTGCAGGCCGACATCCGCCGCGCCCTGGTGCATCTGGGCCGCGGCCGGCTGTTTCGCCGCCTCAACCGCAAGGTGAGCGACGACGACACGATTGAAGAGCTGGTGGTGGCCGCCTCCGCGCTGGCGGCCAAGAAGACCGGCGCCATCATCGTGGTCGAGCGGTCGATTGGCCTGCGCAACTACATCGAGAGCGGCATTCCGCTCGATGCGCGCCTGACTTACGACCTGCTGGTCAGCATCTTCCAGCCCACCTCGCCCCTGCATGACGGCGCGGTGATCGTGCAGCGGGATCGGGCGGCGGCCGCGGCGTGCTTCCTGCCGCTGACCGTCAACCCGCGGCTGAACCGGGAGCTGGGCTCCCGCCACCGGGCGGCCATCGGCATCACCGAGGAGAACGACGCGATCGCGATCGTGGTGTCGGAAGAGACCGGGCGCATCTCGCTGGTGGAAGACGGCGATCTCGAGTACGACATGAACGCGGAGCGGCTGCGCGCGCGCCTGAAGGCGCTGGTCACCCTGCGCCCCGCCAACGGCAAGCCACGACAGCCGGGATACTCATTCAGCTGATGGCGTATCACCCCTTTCGCAATCTCGGGCTCAAGTTCCTGTCGATCTGCATCGCCGTGCTGCTGTGGCTGGTCGTGGCGGGCGAGCGGGTCGTGGAGCGCGTGCTGCGCGCGCCGGTCGAGTTCCAGAACCTGCCCAACGGGCTCGAGCTGGTCGGCAACCTGCCCGACACAGTGGAAGTGCGCCTGCGCGGGTCGTCCGGCGCGCTCAGCCGCATGGGTCCGGGCGACCTGTCGGCCGTGCTCGACTTGCGCACCGCGCGGCCCGGCCGCCGGCTGTTCCACCTCACGCCGACGCAGGTGACCGTGCCCTACGGCGTCAACGTGGTGCAGGTCGGGCCGTCGACGTTGACGATGGAGTTCGAGATGGCGGGCGTGCGCATGGTTCCAGTGGAGCCCGACATCGAAGGGCGGCCCGCGCCCGGCTACGAAGTGACGAAGGTGACGAGCGATCCGCAAACCGTGGAAGTGGCGGGGCCGGAGAGCGCGGTGAAGCGGCTCGCCGCCGCGATGACCGAACCCGTCGTGATTACCAACGAAACGCGATCGGTACGCGAAGTCGTGACCATTGGCGTCCAGGACGCGAGCCTCAGGCTGCGGTCGCCGCAAACCGCGGTGGTCACCGTGACCATTTCCCCCAAGCAACCATGAAACTGTTCGGAACTGATGGCATTCGAGGCAAGGCCGGCGTGGCGCCGCTGGAGCCGGCGACGGTCGCCCGTGTCGGCGCGGCGTTGGTCCGGTCGCTGATGGACGGGCCATCGCCGCATCGATTCGTGATCGGGCGCGACACGCGCGAGTCGGGCGAATGGATCGAGCAGGAGCTGGCCCGCGGGCTGACCAGCGAGGGGGCCACGGTGGTGAGTGCCGGCGTGGTGCCGACCCCCGCCATCGCCTACCTCGCGCGCACCGAAGGCTTCGACGCCGGCCTGGTGATCTCCGCCTCGCACAATCCCTACGAAGATAACGGCATCAAGGTGTTCGGCGGCTCCGGCGTCAAGCTCACCGCCGCGCTCGAGGCCTCGGTGGAGGCGCTGGTGGCCGATCGGTCCTGGAGCGTCGGCGCCGCGCCTGGCGTGATCGACCGGCAGGACCTGACGGGCCATTACCTCGCGCATCTCGAACAGATCATGGATGACGCCGGGCCGCTCGCCGGCTCGCCCATCGTGGTGGACTGCGCGAATGGCGCCACCGCCGGCATCGCCCCCGCCTTCCTGTCGTCGCTCGGGTTCGACGTCCGGCCCATCGGCGTGACGCCGGATGGCCGCAACATCAACCTCGATTGCGGGTCCACGCACCTCGCCGGGTTGGCCCGCGAAGTGGTGGCGTCGGGCGCCCGCCTCGGCATCGCGTTTGACGGCGACGGCGACCGCGCGTTGTTCGTGGATGCCTCGGGCGCGGTGGTGGACGGCGACGCGGTGCTGCTGATCGCGGCGTTGCACCTGAAGCAGGAGGGCCGGTTGCCCGGCAACGCCGTGGTGTCCACGGTGATGAGCAACATCGGGCTCGAGCTGGCGCTTCGCGATCGCGGCATCAGCCTGGTGCGGACGGCGGTGGGCGACAAGTACGTGATGGAAGAGATGGTCAAGCGCGGCTACGCCCTCGGCGGCGAACAGTCGGGCCACATCATCTTCGCGGATCACCTGTTCACCGGCGATGGGTTGGCCACGGCGCTGAACGTGCTGCGGATCATGGCGCAGTCGGGCAAGGAGCTGGCCGAACTGGCCGGCCCGCTGGTCACCTATCCGCAGGTCTTGGTCAACGTGCGCGTGAAGCAGAAGACCGACTACCTGGAGGTGCCGGCGATTGCCGCCACGGTCAGGCGCGTGGAAGACGGACTGTCGGGCCACGGCCGGTTGCTGGTCCGCTATTCGGGCACCGAGCCGCTGCTGCGCATCATGCTCGAGGGCAAGGACCAGGCCGAGATTCGGACGTGGGCGGATGAGATCGCGGCGGTCGTAAAGGAGCACCTTGCCTAAGCTCTCGGTCAACGTCAACAAGGTGGCGACCGTGCGCAACTCGCGCGGCGGCAGCCTGCCGTCGGTGATCGAGGCGGTGCGCACGTGCATCGACGCCGGCGCGCCCGGCATCACCGTGCATCCGCGCGCCGACGCCCGGCACATCACGACCGCCGATGTTCACGACATTGCCGCGGAGCTGGCGCCGCTCAAGGGTCGCGTCGAGTTCAACATCGAAGGCGATCCGCGGCCCGATCTCATCGACCTGGTGCTGGCGGTGAAGCCGGACCAGTGCACGCTGGTGCCGGTGGCCCCGGGCGAGATCACGAGCCAGGCCGGTTGGCCCGCGGATACGCCGCAGGACGTGCTGGCCGGTGTGATCGGCGCGATGACGGCGGCGGGCGTCCGCGTCAGCCTGTTCGTGGACCCCGAGCCGGCCGCCATTCGCTGGGCCAAGGCCATGGGCGCCGATCGCGTCGAGTTGTACACGGAGCCGTTCGCCCGCGCCTTCGAGCGCGGCCCGGCGGCCGCGGACGCGAGCTTCGCGCACTACGTGGAAGCGTCCACGCTCGCGTTCGAGCTCGGCGTCGGCGTCAATGCCGGGCACGATCTCGACCTGAAGAACCTCACGCTGTTCCGCACGCTGCCGCACCTGGACGAAGTGTCCATTGGCCACGCCCTCATCAGCCGGGCGATCTTCGTCGGCCTCAACCGCGTGGTCAGAGAATATCTGGCGGCACTGAATGGCTGATGTGGCGTCCGGCTTCTTGACCGCCGTAGCCTCGGCGAAGGTGGTTAGCCGGACCATTGCCATCGCACTCGCGGCCATGGCGCTGCTCGCGCCGCCCGCCGACGCCTCCGGCCGCGCCGTCACGATCGCCTCCCTCGACGGCGTCACCCTCGCCGGCGAACTCTACGAAGCCTCATCGCGCCCGGCGCCGGCCGTGGTGCTCGTGCACATGTTCACGCGCAGCAAGGCCGATTGGGGCAGCCTTCCCGACAAGATCCAGGACGCCGGTATTACCGCGCTGACCATCGATCTGCGCGGCCACGGCGGGTCGTCCGGCTCCCCCCAGAGCCTCGCCGACATGGTGCAGGACGTGCGTGCGGCGGCGCAGTGGCTGGCGGCCCGGCCGGGCGTGCGGCCCGGGTCCATCGGCCTGGTGGGCGCGTCGCTCGGCGCCAGCCTGTCGCTGCTGGCGGCCCCCGACCTGCCGGCGGTTCGGGCGATCGCGCTGCTGTCGCCGTCCCTCGACTATCGCGGCCTGCGCACCGACGTGAACCTGGTAAAGCGGATTGGCGGCCGCGCCCTGTGGCTGGCCGCCAGCGCCGAGGACCCGCTGGCGTTGCGGACCCTGCGTGACTTTGCGGCCGAGCCATCGGGACCGCGCGAACAAATGATTTCGAATGCGGTCGCCCACGGCACGGCCCTCCTGGAGCGCGACGCCGACGTCGGCCGCGCGCTGGTGGACTGGCTACGGCGCTCGTTGCTATCCTGAGGGTTCCCATGAGAGCGGATGCAATCGTCTTCGCCGTTGCCGGATCGCTGTTCGGCCTGATCATCGGTTGGGTGCTGGGCACCCAGAATGCGGCCGGCAGGGCGCCAGCCGCGCCGGTGGCCCAGGCGGCCCCGGCTGCGGCCGGGGCGCCGGGGGCCCAGGCGCCGCCCCCGCTGGACCCGGCCCGCGTGCAGGCATTGCAGGTGGTCGCCGAGAAGGACCCGAAGAACATCGAGTCGCGCGTGCAGCTCGGCAACCTCTTCTTCGACGCCGAGCAGTATTCCCAGTCCATCTCGTGGTACGAACAGGCCCTCGCGCTCAATCCCGCCGACGCCAACGTGTCGACCGACCTGGGCGTGGCGTACTACTACACGAACCAGCCCGACCGTGCCCTGGCGCAGTTCGACAAGTCGCTGGCCGCCGATCCCAAGCACATCAAGACGCTGTTGAACGTCGGCATCGTCCGCGCGTTCGGCAAGAGCGACATGGCCGGCGCCGCGAAGGCGTGGGAGCAGGTGGTGGCGATCTCGCCGGACTCGCCGGAAGGACTGGCCGCCAAGAAGGGGCTCGAGGGCGTGAAGAACACCACGGCCGGCACCGCGGGAAAGTAGCGCGTGTTGCTGCGCCCGCTCCTCCTCCTCATCCTCTTCTGGGTGATCGCCCGCGTGTTCTGGCGATTCATCGAGGGTGTGGCGCGCGGCGCGTCGATCCCGCCACCTGGCGGCGCGCGCCGCGGCAGCGGGCCGACGCCGGTGAAGATGCAGCAATGTCCCGTCTGTGGCACCTATGTGGTGCCGGGCAAGGCGATCAGCACCGTCAACCGCGGCACCCCGGTGCATTTCTGCAGCGAGAAGTGCCGCGCCGAGTACGTAGTCCGATGAACGCCGAAGAGCAGGCCCGCGCCGACATCGTGGAGGTGGGCCGCCGCCTCTGGCAGCGCGGCTTTGTTGCCTCCAACGACGGCAACATCAGCGTTCGCCTCGACGAAAACCGGCTGATCACCACGCCAAAGAGCGTGTCGAAGGGCTTCATGACCCCCGACATGATGGTGATCACCGACCTCAACGGCACGCGGATCGCCGGCGAGCGCGAGCCCTCGTCGGAACTGAAGATGCACCTTGAGGTGTATCGCAATCGCCCGGACGCCCGCGCGGTCGTGCACGCGCATCCGCCGACCGCCACCGGGTTTGCCGTGGCCGGCATCGCGCTCGATCGCGCCGTGCTGGCGGAGGTGATCACCACGCTCGGCAGCATCCCCATCGCCGAGTACGCCACGCCGTCCACCGAGGAACTGCCCGCCGCCGTCCGGAAATACGTCAAGGCCCACGATGGCCTGCTGCTGGCCAATCATGGCGCCCTCGCGCTCGCCGGCGACGTGATGTCGGCGTACTATCGGATGGAGACCATCGAGCACTTCGCGAAGATCAGCCTGGTGGCGCGGACGCTGGGGCGCGAAAACGTGCTGTCGCGCGGCGAGGTGGACCGCCTGCAGGGCTTGCGCGGCATGTACGGCATCGCCTCGCCGGCGCCCATCTGCACCGACGAATCCAATCCGACGACGGGAGGGCAGTTGGACTGCCAGGTGGTTCAGGCGCCGCAGTCGGACGAGCGGCTCGTGCTCCATGGCCTGCAGGCGCCGCCAACCGGCACGGACGGGGAAATTCGGCTAACATACCGCGAGCTGACCGCCCTGATTGAGGACGCGGTCCGGCAACTCAAGTAAGCGTTTCTGGAGGCATTCAATGGGTGAAGCACTCGGCATGATCGAAACCAAGGGTCTGGTCGCGATGATCGAAGCGGCCGACGCCATGGTGAAGGCTGCCAAAGTGACGCTGGTCGGCTGGGAAAAGATCGGCGCCGGCTACGTGACCGCGATCGTCCGCGGCGACGTCGCGGCGGTCAAGGCGGCGACCGACGCCGGCGCCGCCGCCGCGCGCCGCGTCGGCGAGCTGGTCTCGGTGCACGTCATTCCCCGGCCGCACGCAAACCTGGAAGACGTCCTGCCCATCGGCAAGGCCCACACCAAGGCGTAGGCCGCAGATGACGCAGATGACGCCGACAGCGGTGTAGGCGCCATGCTCCTGGCCCGTATCGTCGGCACCGTAGTCGCCACCCGGAAGGATCCGCGCCTGGTCAGCAGCAAGCTGCTGCTGGCCCGCGCCGTGGATCCCAAGGGCAAGGCCGAGGGCAACTACCTCGTGGCCATCGACACCGTGGACGCCGGCGTTGGCGAAACCGTGCTCATCGTCAGCGGCAGTTCCGCGCGCCTGGCCTCGGGCTTGAAAGACGTGCCGGTGGATGCCGCGGTGGTCGGCATCGTTGACGCGGTGGACGTCGCCGAGTAGTGCCATGCAGCTTGCCCGCGTAATCGGGGACGTCGTCGCCACCCGCAAGGACCCCGGCTTCCACAGCACCACGCTCCTCCTCCTGCAACCCATCTCCGCTGACGGCAAGAACGTCGGCCGCCCGCTCGTGGCCGTTGACTCGGTGGGCGCCGGCGTCGGCGAAACGGTGTTTTTCGTCCGCGGCAAGGAAGCCAGCTTTCCGTTTCATCCCACCGAGATGCCCGCCGACGCCGGCATTGTCGGCATCGTTGATCACTGGTCGACGGGCAACACATGATCCTCGCGCGCGTCGTCGGATCGGTCGTCGCCACCCAGAAGCGCCCGCAGTTCGAGGGCGCGAAGCTGATGCTGGTGCAGCCGGAAACGCCGCAGGGCGTGGCCATCGGCGCGACGCTGCTGGCCATTGATTCGGTGGGCGCGGGCGTCAACGAACGCGTGATTGTCGTGCTGGAAGGCCGCGCCGCCGGCGAGGCGCTGGGCCGCAAGCTCTCGCCCGTGGACGCGGCGATTGTGGGCATCGTCGATCAGCTGGAGTTCGTCGAATGACGCCGCAGATGACGCGAATGACGCGGAGTCAAGTGCCGTGACCGACGACGAGATCCGCGCACTGGTGAGGGTGGCGATCCGGAAGCACCTGGGCGCGCCCGCCTTCGCGCCAGGCGCTTCGGCGGACCCGCCTGCGATCTCTGCCTCGCCCGCGGTGTTGCCACCGCAACCGCCATTCATTCCGATCGCCTTCAGCCGCTATGCCCTGCCGCGCGCTGAGGACGACACCATGTGCATCATCGAGCCGGCGATGAACTGTAACCACTGCGGCTATTGCCAGTGTCACGGGCACTAATACTTTCTTGAAACCAACCGTTCTCGTCACCAGAAGACTGCCATCCTCGGTCATCGCCCGCCTTGAAGAGGCGTGCGCTGTCGATCTCCACACCGGCGGCACGGCGATCTCCCGCGAAGCGTTGTTGCAGCGCGTCGCCGGCAAGCACGCGTTGATCTGTCTGCTTACCGACACCGTGGACGCCGCCGTGGTCGACGCGGCCGGGCCGCAACTGAAGGTGGTGGCCAATGTTGCGGTGGGCTACAACAACATCGACGTGCCCGCCTGCCGCGCGCGCGGCGTGGCGGTGACCAACACGCCGGATGTGCTGACCAACGCCTGCGCCGACTTCACGTGGGCGCTGATTCTCGCGATCACGCGCCGGCTGGGCGAGGGTGAGCGGGTGGTGCGCGCCGGCGCGTGGGCCGGCTGGGCGCTCGACTACATGCTGGGCATGGAGCTGCGCGGCAAGCAGCTCGGCCTCGTCGGCCTCGGCCGCATCGGCCGCGCGGTGGCCGACAAGGCGCCGGCATTCGGCATGACCGTGGCGTATGCCACGCGCACGCCGGCCGATCTGCCCGGCGCCACCCACATGCCCCTCGATCGCCTGCTGGCGACGTCGGACGTGGTGTCGCTGCATTGCCCGATGACGCCGGAGACCAGGCACCTCATCGACCAGAAGGCGCTGACCAAGATGAAGCGGTCGGCCTACCTGATCAACACCTCGCGTGGCCCCGTCGTTGACGAGGGCGCGCTGGCGTGGGCGCTCACGGAGCGGCTGATCGCCGGGGCCGCGCTCGACGTCTACGAGAAGGAGCCCGAGATACACCCGGGCCTGATGACGCTGGAGAACGTGCTGCTGATCCCCCACCTGGCAAGCGCGACCACCGAGACCAGGACCGGCATGGCCGACCTGGCGGTGTCGAACGCCATCGCCGTGCTCAACGGCCAGCCGCCGCTCACCCCGGTGGCGTAAGGGTTGCTCGCGCGACGCATCGAGGAGATGCTCTTGGAGAAAGCCGTTGAGATGAGCTCATGAAGCGCACCGTAAGCGGTGCCGTTTTCTCCAAGAGCATCCCCTCGACGCGTGCCGCGAACGAGGCCGCCGTCGAACGGGTGATGCGGACGCTGGCGCGCAAGATCGACGGCATGGAGCTGCCGGCCGTCGAGAAGATCTCGCAGAGCCAGCAGGAGGATCCTTTCCAGATCCTGATCTCGACGCTGCTGTCGGCGCGCACGCAGGACGCGACGACGCTGGCCGCGTCGACGCGGCTGTTCAAGAAGGCGCCGACCCCCGAGGCGGTGGCCGCGCTCACCGTGAAGAAGATCGAGAAGCTGATCTACCCGGTGAGTTTCTACCGCAACAAGGCCGAGTTCGTGAAGCAGACCAGTAAGACGCTGGTGGCGAAGTTCGGCGGCCGCGTGCCGGCGACGCTCGAAGAGCTGGTCACGCTGCCGGGCGTGGGGCGCAAGACGGCCAACCTGGTGATGATCCTGGCCTTCCAGAGCCAGCGACACATTTGCGTGGACATCCATGTCCACCGGATCTCGAACCGGCTCGGTTGGGTGCAGACCAGGGAGCCCGAGGAGACCGAGCGGGCGCTGTATCGGGCCATCGAAGACCGGTGGTGGCCGGTCATCAACCTCTACCTGGTCACCTGGGGGCAGAACGTCTGCCGCCCGGTGTATCCTCGTTGTGGCGAATGCGCCATCATCTCTGAGTGCCGGCGCGTCGGTGTCGGGCGCGTGGGCAAATCCAAAGACCTGCGGAAGGAGTGACCTCAATGTCCGTGCGGATTCTGACGTTCGTTCTCGCAAGTGTTCTCGCGGGTGTCGTGGCATCGGCGGCCCAGCCCGCGCCGGCCAAGCCCGCGCCGGCCAAGACCCCGGCGCCCGCCGCCAAGCCGGGCCAGACCTCGCCCGGCGCCGGCCCCGTGATCGTGGTGGAAACCGAGAAGGGCACCTTCGAGTTCGAAACCTATCCGAACGAAGCGCCGAAGACCGTCGCGCACATCATCGGGCTGGTCAACAAGCGCTTCTACAACGGCCAGCGCGTGCATCGCGTGGTGCCGGGCTTCGTGATCCAGATGGGCGACCCGGCCACGCGCGACATGACGAAGCAGGCCATGTGGGGCACCGGCGGCAGCGGCACACCGATCGGCGCGGCGGAGATCTCGAAGACGCGCACGCATGTCCGCGGCGCCGTGGCGATGGCGCACGCTGGCGATGCGTCGAAGGCCGACAGCCAGTTCTACGTGACGCTGGCCGACGTGCATCGCCTCGACAGCGACTACACCGTGTTCGGCAAGATCATTTCGGGCATGGACGTGGTGATGAAGATCGCCCAGACCGATCGCATCGTCAGAGTAACCGTGCGCGGGGCAAAGTAGCGACGAGGCCGGCGAGGTCAGGAAACCGCTCGACGAGCTCGGCCGGCATCGCCGCCGTCACCGGCTCGTCCAGCATCTTCTTGAGCGTGGTGGCGTTGGCGACGGCCTGCGCGGAAAAGTGGTTGTTCAGGAACAGGTAGGCTTTCTTCGCGGTCTGCCGCGCCTGCCGCACCTTCTCGGCAATCGGTTCGAGTTCTTGCGCGGAGTAGAGGTAGTTGTAGCGGTCTTCCGCCTGGTCGTGCTCCCACCATTGCGCCGCGTTCCGGCCGTGGAGGCGCATGTAGAACACATCGCCGTCGGCGGCGGAGAGATCCTGGCGGATCGAGGAGTCGAACTTGGGCTCGTCGATCTGCACCCAGGCGGCGCGGTGCGATCGGAGCAGTGCGCGCGTTTCCGCCGCGGCATCGCTCCACGACGCGTGCCGCAGTTCCACCGCCAGGGTGTAGGCCGAAAAGGTGCGCAGCAGCCAGTCCAGGTAGGCGACGGCCTCGGTCGAGTGATGAAAGCTTGGCGGGAACTGCGCCAGGACAGGCCCCAGCTTGCCGGCCGCGGCGAGCGGGTCGATGCCGCCCCTGAAGGCATCGACGTCGGCCTGTGAAATGGCCGTGGCATCCGTGGTCATGCCCGGGTGCGTGAACTTCTGGTACAGCTTCACGGCGAACTCGAAGTGGGCGGGCGTGCGGCGGGCCCATCCGAGCGCGACGTTGGCGCGGGGCTGACCGTAGAAGGTGCTGTTCACCTCAACGGCGTTGAAGCGCTCGGCGTAGAAGCTGAGCTCGTCGAAGCCGCGCTGGCGGTCTTCTGGCAGCGGATAGAAGATGCCGTTCCACGTGCCCCGGCCCGTGGGGTAATTCCAGCCGGATGTCCCCACGCGCAAGTCCATGGAGATAAAGTAATAGGTTCGGGATGCTGACGATCAACGAAATATTCCACTCCATCCAGGGGGAGTCCACCCACGCGGGGCGGCCGTGCGTGTTCGTGCGCCTGACGGCCTGCGACCTGCGCTGCCGCTGGTGCGACACGTCGTACGCCTTCCACGAGGGCCGCAAGATGAGCGTGGCCGACGTGGTCGCCGACGTGGTGGCGCGCGCCTGCCCGGTGGTGGAAGTGACGGGCGGCGAGCCGCTCCTGCAGCCCGACGTGTATCCGTTGATGCAGCGGCTGCTCGAGGCCGGCAAGACCGTGCTCGTCGAGACCGGCGGACATCGCAGCATCGCCCAGGTTCCGGCCGGCGTCATCCGCATCATGGATGTGAAGTGCCCCGGCTCGGGCGAGTCGGAACAGAACGACTGGTCGAACCTCGCCCTCCTGACGCCGTCCGACGAGGTGAAATTCGTGATCGCGGATCGCGCCGACTACGAGTTCGCGCGGGGTGTGGTGGCGCGAGAGAAGCTGACCGGGCGGGTCGCCGCCGTGTTGTTCTCCCCGGTGCACGGGGAGCTGGATGCGAAGCAGCTGGCCGAATGGGTGATCGCGGACCGTCTCGAGGTCCGCGTCCAGTTGCAGGTGCACAAGTACATCTGGAGCCCGCAAACGCGTGGCGTCTGAGATGTGGCGTCCGGCTTCCTTGGCCCGCCAGAGCCGCGAGTCGGCGACGGCGGCAGCCGGACCTCGGGCCGTCGTCCTGCTGAGCGGCGGGCTCGATTCGTACACCGCCGCCGCCGTCGCCCGGCGCGACGGCTTCGCGCTGTCTGCCCTCAGCATCAATTACGGCCAGCGCCATGCCCGCGAGCTGGCCGCCGCGCGGGTCGTCGCCCAGGCCCTCGGCGTCGAGCGTCACCTGGAGCTGGCGCTCGACCTCTCGCAGATTGGCGGGTCGTCGCTGACCTCATCGGCGATCGACGTGCCCAAGGACCACCCGATCGACCCGAACGAGATCCCCAACACCTACGTGCCGGCGCGCAACACCATCTTCCTCTCCCTCGCCCTCGGCTGGGCGGAGGTCCTCGGTGCCGCCGACCTTGTGATCGGCGTGAACGCGCTGGATTATTCCGGGTATCCCGATTGCCGTCCGGAGTTCATCCGGGCCTTCGAGCAGCTCGCCCGCCTCGCCACCAAGGCCGGGGTCGAGGGTCGGCCGCTGACCGTCCACACGCCGCTGATCAGCCTGTCGAAGGCCGACATCATCCGGCTGGGGCTGTCGCTGGGCCTCGATTACGGGCTGACGCACAGTTGCTATGACCCCGCCGCGTCCGGCCACCCGTGCGGGCACTGCGACAGCTGCCGCCTGCGCGCCGCGGGGTTCGCAGAGGCTGGTGCAACCGATCCGCTGATCCGCTGATACCATTCGCGTTGACCCCGTGACCCAGCCGCTTCGACGCCAGATCTTCACCCTGGTCATCATCCTGACCATCGCGGTCTACGCCGCCATTGGCTACGGCGCGTACGTGACCTACAGCGAACACGTGCGGCAGCTCGTCGCCGAAACCTCCACCATGGCGGCCACCGTCGTCGTCTACGTGAACCGCAACCTCGAGGCGGCGGATGCCGTGGCCGTAACGGCGTCGCGCCACCCGAGCATGCGCGCCCTGGATCCGCGCGCCACCACCGAGGTGCTGTTGCCGCTGGTCGGCGGACGCGATCGCCTGCTCAACAACGCGCTGATGGCCGACACCAACGGCCAGGTCCAGGCCTGGGCGCGGCCGCCGAACGCGGCCGTGGAGGGGACGGTGGACCCGGCCTGGATCCGGCAGATGGCCGCGACCGGGCAGACGCAAGTCAGCCCCATGCTGGGCGGGCCCGGCGAGGCCGCCCACGCGATCATGCTGGGGTACCCGATCATGTCCCTCGAGAACGAGGTCGTGGGCGTGCTCGGCCTCTCCGTGCATCTTGAAGCGCTCGAGCTGGTCCTCGGGTCGATTCCGCTGCCGCCCGGCTCGGTGGTGACGCTGACCGACCAGAACAGCGTGGTCGTGGCCCGTAGCCTCGACGCCGGGAAGTACGTCGGCCGGGCCATCACCGCTCCGTCCGAGCGCCGCGAACCCGAGGACGTGCCGTCAACGGTGATTCGCACGGGGGCGGACGGGGTGGAACGCGTGTTCAGCAACGCCGTGGTGGAGCGCGGGCCGTGGCTGGCCAGCGTCGGCATTCCGACCAGCGTCGCGCGCGCCCGGACCGCGCCGATCTATCGCCGCAACTTCGCCATCTCGCTGCTCTCGACGGTTCTCGTCTTCACGTTCGCGTTCATCTTCGGACGCCGCTGGCTGAAGGCCTTCGGTCACCTCGACGAGGCGGCGCGCCGCGTCAGCCGCGGCGACCTGTCGCCGCTCGACGAGCGTCCCATGCCGACCGCGGAGATGGCGCACCTGCAGCAGACGGTGAGCCGCATGATCACCAACCTGAAGAGCGCGCGCGAGTCGATCGCCGCGCAGGTGGATGACGAGCGGCGGATGCGGGAGGAGTTGCAATCGCTGCAGCAGCAGGTGATCCGGCAGGAGCGGCTCGCCGCCATCGGCGTGCTGGTGTCCGGCGTGGCGCACGAGCTGAACAACCCGTTGCAGGCCATCCTCGGCTTCGCCGAGCTCCTGCAGATGCAGAAAGACATGCCTGAGCAGGCGCGCGCCGACCTCTCGCTGATCCAGAAGGAAAGCGCCCGCGCCAGCGCCATCATCCGCAACCTGTCCCGGTTTGGCCGCCAGATGTCCGAGCCGACGCCGGTGAAGCTCCGCGACGTGGTGGCGTCGGTGATGGAGCTCCGTCACCGCAAGCTCGAGGAGCTGGGCATCCGGGTCGTGGTTGAAGAGCAGTCGCAGGCGCTGGTGATGGCCGTCTTCACGGAGCTGCAGCAGGTGCTGCTCAACTTCGCCATCAACGCCGAACAGGCCATCGTCCAGGCCGGCCCGCCGATCCGGCAGATCACGATTCGCACCGGCGACCGAGACGGATGGGCATGGATGGAGGTCGAGGATTCGGGCCACGGCGTGCCGCCGGAACACGAGGCCAAGCTGTTCCAGCCGTTCTACACGACCAAGCCGGTGGGCGAGGGCACGGGCCTCGGCCTGTCGGTGAGCTACGACATCATCCGGTCGCATGACGGCCGGATTGGCTATCGCCGGTCGCCTGCCGGCGGGGCCGTGTTCTTCTTCGACCTGCCGATCGTTCCCAAAGAGTAGTGCTCAGCATCAATGTGGCGTCCGGCTTTAGCCGGACCATCTGGAGCCGATGACTAACCGCCTTTATTACACCGAACCCTGCCGCACCGAGTTCGACGCCACCGTTGTCGCCGTGGACACCGTGGCCGGGCGGACGCACGTCACGCTCGATCAGACTGTGTTTTATCCCACCTCCGGCGGCCAGCCCTTCGACACCGGCACGCTCGGCGGCGCGGCGGTGAGCGACGTGATCGAACGGGAAGACGGCACCATTGCGCACGTCACCTCCGGGTCGTTGACGGTGGGCGACGTGGTGCAGGGCGCCATCGACTGGGCGCGCCGGTTCGATCACATGCAGCAGCACTCCGGGCAGCACGTGCTGTCGGCGGCATTCGACCGCCTCTTCGGTGTTCGCACCGAGAGCTTCCATATGGGCACGCTGTCGGCCACGATCGATCTGGCGCGGGAAGTCACCGCCTCCGAGGTGGCGAAGGCGGAAGACGAAGCGAACCGCGTGGTGTGGGAGGACCGGCCGGTGGCCATCCGCTTCGCGACCGCTGAGGAAGCGGCGAAGATGCCGCTGCGCAAGGAGTCGATTCGCACCGGACCGCTGCGCCTGATCGACGTGGACGGCTTCGACCTGTCGGCCTGCGGCGGCACGCACGTCTCGAGGACTGGAGCCATCGGGGTGATTGCCATCGGTGGGTGTGAGAAGTTCCGCGGCGGCTCGCGCGTCGAGTTCCTGTGCGGCGGCCGGGCGCTCAATCGCTTCCGCCTGTGGCGCGATTCACTGGCGGCCACGCAGAAGTTCCTGTCGGTCGCGCCGGAAGAAATGGCCGCGGCGGTGGAGCGGATGCAGGGCGACAGCAAGGCGCAGCAGCGCACCCTGCGAGGGTTCCAAGAAAAGCTCGCGACTCACGAGGCGCACACGCTTCTCGAAAAGGCCGTGCCATCAGGCGATCACGTGGTCGTGATCGAAGCCCTCGAGGGCTGGGACGCGCAGGGCCTCAAGGCAATCGCCGTCGCCGCGGCGGCCGAGAAGACCGACGCCGTGGTGGCCTTGTTCACGACGACGGCTCCGGCACTGGTCGTGATCGCGCGCGGTGCGAGCGCCACTGTCGATGCCGGCGCTGTTCTCAAAGGTCTGGTTGCGAAGTTTGGCGGCAAGGGTGGTGGCAAGCCAGACCTGGCGCAGGGCGGAGGTCTAATGGGTTCGTCAGCGGAAGTGACGGAATTCGCCCGCGCCTTGCTTGGTTGACCCCGTTCAGCGTTGCCCGCGTCGGGCGTGAGGCACCTCGCCGCACTCGGCGATGGTATCGTTCTTAGATGCACTCCCTTCTCAAGAAGCTCGAGATCGAGCCGCTCAACCCTGGCGCCTGCACCGGTCCTGGCGGGTGGATTGCCGAGCCCGACGGCCACAAGCTGACCTCGTTCAACCCCACCACCGGCGAGGCCATCGCGGCGGTGATGCTGTGCAGCCCCGCCGCCTACGACCGCGTGGCGGCCGCGGCGACCGAGGCGTTTCGGGCCTGGCGTGAAGTGCCGGCGCCGAAGCGTGGCGACGTGGTGCGCGACCTCGGCGCGGCGCTGCGTGAATTGAAAGAACCGCTGGGCGACCTCGTCTCGCTCGAGATGGGCAAGATCCGCGCGGAAGGCCACGGCGAAGTGCAGGAGATGATCGACATCTGCGACTTTGCCACGGGCCTCTCGCGGCAGCTTTACGGGCTGACGATCGCGTCTGAGCGTCCCGGCCACCGGATGATGGAGCAGTGGCACCCGCTCGGGCCGATCGGTGTGATCTCCGCCTTCAACTTCCCCGTGGCGGTGTGGTCGTGGAACGCGGCGATCGCCGCGGTGTGCGGCGACACGGTGATCTGGAAACCGGCCGAGCCCGCGCCGCTCACGGCGGTAGCAGTGCAGCACATCGCCAACCGCGTGATGGCCGACCACGGCCTCACCGGCATCTTCACGCTGGCGGCGGGGTCGGGGCGCACGGTGGGTGAGGCCATGCTGCACGATGCGCGACTGCCGCTGGTGTCGTTCACCGGCTCAACGGCCATCGGCCGTCACGTCGCCAGCACGGTCGCCGGGCGTTTTGGCCGCGCCATTCTCGAACTGGGCGGCAACAACGCCATCATCGTCGCTGAAGATGCCAACCTCGAGATGGCGGTGCGCGCCATAGTGTTTGGCGCGGTGGGCACGGCGGGCCAGCGCTGCACGTCCACTCGGCGCATCATCGCCCACAAGGCGATTCTGCCCGCGCTCACGGAACGCCTGCTGAAGGCGTACACGCAGGTCCGCATTGGTGACCCGCTCGCGGCGGGCACGTTGATGGGGCCGCTCGTCACGGCCAAGGCGGTGACCGACATGGAGGTGGCCATGGCACAGGCGGTCGCCGAAGGTGGCACGGTGCTCTGTGGCGGCGGGCGGCGCCCCGACCTCGGGCCGCAGTTCGTCGAGCCCGCCATCATCCGCATGCCCGCCCAATCCGCCATCGTCCAGCAGGAGACGTTCGCGCCGATCCTCTATCTGCTCGAGTACGAACGGTTCGAGGACGCGATGGCGCTGCATAACGGCGTGCCGCAGGGGTTGTCGAGCGCCGTCTTCACCGAGAGCATGCGCCGGGCCGAGGAGTTCGTGTCGCCGCGCGGCTCGGATTGCGGGATCGCCAACGTCAACATCGGCACGTCTGGCGCCGAGATTGGCGGCGCGTTCGGCGGCGAGAAGGAAACCGGCGGCGGCCGCGAGTCCGGCTCGGACGCGTGGAAGGGCTACATGCGCCGGCAAACCAACACCGTGAACTGGTCCACGGCACTGCCGCTGGCACAGGGCATCACGTTCGGCGACTGATCACCTTGCTTTGAGTGCAACGGGAATCCCTTCGGCGTGGCACGCGCCTGGCTGACGCCGGCCCGGTGGATGCCTCAAGTCAGCGCCCGGAGTGCCGATTGTGGAGGCATGGCAAACGTCGGAACGGAAACCAGTCTCTATGATCAGCTCGGCGGCTCGGCGGCGGTGGACGCGGCGGTGGACATCTTCTACCGGAAGGTGCTGGCCGACGGCCGGATCAGCCGATTCTTCGACGACGTGGACATGGACGCGCAGATTGCCAAGCAGAAGGCGTTTCTGACAATGGCCTTCGGCGGGCCCAACCAGTACACCGGTACGGACATGCGCAGCGCGCACAAGCCACTCGTGGCGAAGGGGCTCAACGGCGGGCACTTCGACGCCGTCGTCGAACAGCTCGGGCAGACCTTGAGCGAACTCGGCGTGAAGCCGGCGCTCATTGCCAAGGTCGCCGCGGTCGCCGCCACGACTCGTCAAGACGTGCTCAACGCCTGAGTCGAACACTCCCGTGGCGACCATCGACTACGGCGGCACGCAGTACGTCCTGCAGGACGGCGAGAGCGTGCTCGATGGCCTGCTGCGGCAGGGGGCCGAGGTGCCGCACTCGTGCCGGAAGGGGTCGTGTCACGCGTGCGTCCTGCAGGCCATGGCGGGGGACATCCCTGCCGAAGCCCAGGACGGGCTGAAGGAGACGTTGCGCGCGCAAGGCTACTTCAAGGCCTGCTGCTGCCGTCCGGCGGGCGATTTGGCGATCGCGCTCGCCGATCCCGACGACCGCGTGGCTGCCTCGCTCACGCGGATCGAATGGGTGAGCCCGACGGTGATTCGCGTCCGCCTGACTCCGTCTCCTCCAATTGAGTACCACCCGGGGCAGTTCGTCACGCTGGTGCGGGAGGACGGCCTGGCCCGCAGCTACTCGATCGCGAGTTTGCCGGAAGAGTCGGCCCTCGAGCTGCACGTGCGGTGCCTGCCCAAAGGACGCATGAGCCAGTGGCTGGCCCGCGAGGCCAGGCCCGGCACGTGGGTCCAACTGGGACGCGCGTCCGGCGACTGCTTCTATCTGCCGGGAGACCCCGAGCAGCCGCTGCTGCTGGCCGGGACCGGGACGGGATTGGCGCCGCTCTACGGCATCGCCCGCGACGCCCTCGCTCAGGGTCACACCGGACCCGTGTGGCTGTTTCATGGCGCGGGCGACCGCCATGGCCTGTATCTGGAAGACGCGCTCGCCGCGCTCAGCGAGCGCCACGAGAACTTCTTCTATGTCCCGTCGGTCCGGCGAGGGCCGGCCCCGCCCGGCATTGAGATCGGTGAGCTTGGCGACGGCATCCGCTCGGCGTTCCCCTCGCTGCGCGGGTGGAAGGCGTACGTGTGCGGCAATCCCGAGATTGTGAGCACGCTTCGCAAGCAGCTGTTCATGGCTGGTGTGGCGTCGCGCGCCATCCATTTCGACAGCTTCCTCCCCGCGGCTGCCTGAACCCCGCCGCGCGCCGGGCTGACGGAACGGCGCAGGCAGGTCATGGTCTCGTCCTTCGGCCCGTCGAGCGACGGGCCCCTGCGGACGGGATAGTGCGAACGGTTACGCATAGCCAAGCGTCTGGCTTGGCCCGCCGCCTGACCTGGTCGACTACTTCGGCGCCATGCGGAGCGCGCCGTCTAGGCGAATCACCTCGCCATTCAGCATCTCGTTCTCGATGATGTGACGCACCAGCGCGCCGTACTCGGACGGACGGCCGAGGCGCGACGGGAACGGCACCTGCTGACCCAGTGACACGCGCGCGGGCTCGGGCAATCCGGCGAGCAACGGCGTATCGAAGATGCCCGGTGCGATCGTGACCACGCGAATGCCCAACTGCGCGAACTCGCGGGCGATCGGTAGCGTCATCGCGACGATGGCGCCCTTGGAGGCGGCGTAGGCGGGCTGGCCGATCTGCCCGTCGTAGGCGGCGATCGACGCGGTGTTCACGATCACGCCGCGCTCGCCGCTCGCGGCCGGCGCGTTCTGCGAGATCACCGCGGCCGCCAGGCGAATCACGTTGAACGTGCCGACGGCGTTGACGCGCAGCGTCTTCTCGAACAGGTCCAGCGGATGCGGGCCGTTGCGGCCCAGCACCTTGGCGGCGGGGCCAATGCCGGCGGCGTTGACGACGCCGTGCAGGCCGCCGAAGGCCGACACCGCCAGAGCCACCGCGGCCTTGACTTGATCTTCGCTGGTCACGTCCGCCTGCGCGAACCGGGCCCTGGCGCCGAGCGCCTGCTCGGTGGCCTTGCCGGTTTCGGCGTTGACGTCGAGCAGCACGGTATTGCCGCCCGCGGCGAGAATGGCTTCGGCGGTGGCGCGGCCCAGGCCAGACGCGCCGCCGGTGACAATGAAAGTCTTGCCGGAAATATCCATGCGTTGATCGTAGCGTAGAATTGAAAGATTCCCATGAGCTCCTACGACCAGCACTACTACGACGGCGCGTGGCAGGCCGCGACCGGCAGCGAGACCATCCCCGTGATTTCATCCGCGACGGAAGCGGAGATTGGCCGCGTGCCGCGCGGCACCGCACAGGACGTGGACCAGGCCGTGACGGCGGCCCGGCGCGGGTTCGAGGCCTGGAGCCGCGTGTCGGTTGAAGAGCGCGCGCAGTGGCTCGAGAAGCTCGCCGCTGCCATGACGACGCGCGTGCCGCAGATCGCGGAGGCCATTGCGCACGAGGTCGGCACCGCGCTCGGCTACGCCACCAAAGTGCAGGTCGAGTTCCCGATCATGATGATCGGGATGAACGCCAGGTTCATCCGCGACGCGAAGCTCGAGGAAGAGCTCGGCAACTCCCTCATCATCAAGGAACCCATCGGCGTCGTCGGCTGTGTGACGCCGTGGAACTACCCGCTGCACCAGGTGGTCTGCAAGATCGCGCCGGCGCTGGCCGCCGGTTGCACCGTGGTCTTGAAGCCGGCGGAGATGGCGCCGCTCAGCGCCTTCATGCTCGCCGACGCCGCGCACGAGATCGGCCTGCCCAGGGGCGTCATCAACATCGTGTCGGGCCCCGGCCGCGTTGTCGGCGAGGCGATCGTCTCGCACCCCGGTGTCGACATGGTGAGCTTCACCGGATCGCTGCAGGCGGGCCGCCGCATCGCGTCGGTGGCCGGCGACGGCATCAAGAAGGTGTGCCTCGAACTCGGCGGCAAGTCCGCCTTCGTCGTCCTGGACGATGCGCCGTTCGAGAAGGCGATTCCTGCGGGCGTGAACAACTGCATGCAGAACTCGGGTCAGACGTGCTCGGCGTGGACGCGCATGCTGGTGCCCCGGGCGCGCCACGACCAGGCGGTGGAGCTGGCGAAGGGCCAGTTGGCCAAGCTCACGATGGGCGATCCGTTCGACAAGAACACGCGCCTCGGGCCGCTGGCGTCAGCGGGACAGCGCGACAGCGTGCTCGGCTTCATCGAGCAGGGCAGGCAGGAAGGCGCGACGCTGGTCGCCGGCGGCGGCCGACCCGCCGCACCCGCTACAGGCTATTACGTGGAGCCCACCATTTTCGCCAACGTCGACAACCGGATGGCCATCGCGCAGGAGGAGATCTTCGGCCCGGTGCTCGCCATCATTCCGTACGACACTGAGGCTGATGCGGTGGCGATCGCCAACGACTCACCCTACGGTCTTGCCGGCGGCGTGTGGGCGGGAACGGCCGAGCGCGCCCTGGCCGTCGCCAAGCAGTTGCGCACGGGCCAGGTGGACATCAACGGCGGCCGATTCAACGTACTGGCGCCGTTTGGCGGCTACAAAAAGTCTGGCATCGGCCGCGAGATCGGGCCGCTCGCCCTCGAAGAATTCTTCCAGCTGAAATCGATTCAGCGTTAACCTCACGAGACCTTCGCCATGTTCGCGTTCCTTGCGGGTCTTGCCGCCGGTCTGCTCCACGTCTTCTCGGGACCGGACCACCTCGCCGCCGTCGCGCCGCTGGCCACGGATCGCGAGCGCGGCCAGTGGGTCACCGGTTTGCAGTGGGGCATCGGCCACACACTCGGCGTGCTCCTGATCGCGACGCTGCTGTTGCTGATCAAGGAACAGCTTCCCGTCGACGCCATCTCCGTCTACAGCGAACGCATTGTCGGCGTCTCGTTGATTGCGATTGGCGGGTGGGGCGTTCGACGGGCGTGGGTGCAAAGGCGCTCGAGCGCTGACGCGCACGCCCACTCACACAGCCATGCCGGGGCGTCGTTCACCATGGGCGCCATTCACGGGCTCGCCGGGAGCTCCCATTTGTTCGGCGTGTTGCCGGCGCTCGCGTTCCCGTCGCGTGCGGCGTCCGCGCTCTACCTCGCCGGCTTCGGCGTCGGCGCCATCGCCGGCATGACCGCGTTCTCCGCCGCGGTTGGCCTGCTGTCAACGCGCATGGGCCGGCGGCACCGCAGCTACGGCGGCCTGCTGTATGCGACGTCGGCGGCGGCCCTCGTGGTCGGCGGCGTCTGGCTGGTCGGGCATTGAAGCCCACCTTCGCCAAGGCTTCCACCTCCGCCAAGGCTACGGCGGACAAGACGGTGGGCAAGCAGCTGCCGGGCGTCCTGGCCGCGGTGGTCGTAATGCTCGCGGGTTTCTGGCTGGCGGATCAGATTGGCCACGCCATTCTCGCCGCGCAGGGCCTCACCGGCAGCAGCCCGGTGTCGGGCGTTCCCGTGGCCATCGTCCTGGGCCTGCTGCTGCGCAACACCTTGCCGCTGCCGGCCTCGCTCAACCCGGGCCTCAAGTTCGCGACCACCACCATCCTCCGCGCCGGCATCGTGCTCGTCGGCATCCGCTTGAGTTTCTTCGACGTGCTCAAGCTGGGCATCGCCGGCCTGCCGGTGGTGCTGGCGGCCATCGCCACGGGCTTGCTGTTTGTGACGTGGTTCAACAAGAAGCTGGGCCTGCCGCCCCGATTAGGCACGCTGATCGCCGCCGGCACGAGTATTTGCGGCGTGACCGCGATTGTGTCGGTGGCGCCGGCCATTGAAGCCGACGAACGCGAAGTCGCTTACGCCGTGGCGAACGTCGTGGCTTTCGGTCTGTTCGGGATGTTGTTCTATCCCTATCTGGCGCACTCGGTGCTCGGCTCGTCCGAGACCATCGGCTTGTTCCTCGGCACCGCCGTGCACGACACCTCGCAGGTGGTGGGCGCGGCCCTCACCTACAAGCAGGTCTACGGAGATGACGTGGTCTTGCGCGTCGCCACGGTCACCAAGCTGACGCGCAACATCTTCCTCGCGGTCGTGATTCCCGTGCTGACGTGGCTGCACCTCAAGTCGACGCAGTCCGCCACCGGCATCGTGAGGAAGATCTCTTGGAGGGCGCTGGTGCCCGGCTTCGTGATCGGGTTCCTGGCAATGGCGGTCGTGCGATCGATTGGTGATGCGACGCTGCGAGCCAGCGGCGCCGCGTTTGGAATCTGGGATGCCCTCATGTGGGCGTCGATCACGAAGCAACTGGGCGACTACTGGGCGTCGCAGATTCTCCTCGGCACGGCGATGGCCGCGGTCGGCCTCAACACGAGCTTCGCGGTGTTCAAGGGCGTGGGGCTGAAGCCGTTCGCGGTGGGCATGGCCGGCGCGCTCGCCGTCGGTTCCGTCGGCATGCTGATGGCCGTGATCTTTGGGCGATTCGTGCACCTGTAATTACATCTGGTCTCCTGAGCCAGGGCCAGCGGTTCGCGCCGCGCTTCACGGCAGCAGGCTGGGGTGCGTGAACTGCACGAGCCTGAGGACCGCCTTGTCCATGGCGGCGTCGATCTCCCGCGACGGCACGCGGAAGCCGCCGACGATGAACGAGAAGACAATCGGCTCGCCGTCCGCGGTGAGGAGGTACCCCGCCAGCGACCTTACCTGTGACATCGATCCCGTCTTCGCCCACACCCGGCCCTCGGCCGGCGTGCCTTTCAGGCGCCGCTCGAGGTTGCCGCTGACGCCGGCCACCGGCAGCGCGGAGCGGAAGTTCTCGGCCATTGCGGGATCAAGAAAGGTGTAGGTGAGAAGCCCGATCAGCGCGTCGGCCGTCAGGTAGTCGTAACGCGACAGTCCCGAGCCGTCACGGGCGATGTAGTAATCGGGAGAGATGCCCCACCGGCGGAGCGTCTCGTTGACGTTCGCGAGCCCGCCTTCCGAGGTCGCCGGCGCACCGGGCGGCGACATCGATCGCAGCAGGGTCTCGGCGTAGATGTTGCGGCTCCACTTGAGCGTGACGTCGACGATCTCCGCGAGTGGCGCGGAGCGATCCTCCAGCAGCAGCGTCGCCCTGGACAGGTCCGGCGCCACGCGCAGATCGTCGATGTCGATCGGATTGCCGCCCACGAAGATGTCGTGCCGCGCCAGCGCTTCGCGCATCGCGTTGAGGTACAGCAAGGTGGGATTGGGGACGGCGGCGTACTCGGTGATCGGCGGCGCGCCGAGGGCCACCTGGCCGCGCACCTTCAAGATCGGAGACCCGGGGACGCGTTCGAGCGAGACGCTGCTTTCGGCGCCGGCGGCGGCGGTGACCACGGCGTGATCGATGGTGAGCCCGCTTCCCGGTGGCGACACGGTGATGATCGCGCGACCGCCGACCTCGGTGGTCGGGCCAATCGATAACTCGACCTGGTTCTCGTTGTACTGCAGCGCGCTCACCGGCGCGCCATAGCCCTGGGCGAGGTCGTCCCATGCCCAGCCGAGTCCCCAGCCGGGTTCGGCAAACGCGTTGTCGTCGCCGATCAACTGGCCGCCGACGCGGCGGACGCCCTTGGCGGCGAGCTGCCTGGCCCAGTCGTCGAACGCCGACCAGCGCTGCGGGTGCCGCGGGTTGATTGTCGGGTCGCCGTTGGACACCACCACGAGGTCGCCGTCGAGCCCGCCGTCCGCCGAAATGGGGCCGGTGGCATATACGCGCGTGGTGTAGCGGTAATCCCAACCCAGGCGTTCGGCGGCGACCGCTGTGGTCAGCAGCTTCTGGTTGGAGGCGGGGACCTGGAGGCGGAAGGCGTTGTAGCTGTAGAGGGTTTCGCCGCGCTTCAACGAATGGACGGCGATCGACCAGATGCCGTGGTCCACCGTCTGCCCGGAGAAAATGTCACGGAGGTCTCGCCGGAGCAATTCATGATGGTCGGGGTTGGCGAGGGCATCCCCCAGCTTCGGCGTCGGCACTGGTGCCGGCCGCGGCTGGCGCGTGAGCGCGCACGCCGGCAGGAGCACGAGCGCAGCGATCGTCGCGGCGGCAACGAACCTGCGCTCGCCGCGCCGACTCACTTCTTCTCGCCCGCCTTGTCGGTGGCCGCCGGCGGCATCACGACCATGTCGAAGGCCAGCATGGCGGCCTCCATCGAGGCCTTGTCGATCTTCGCCACGCTCGCCTCATCGTCACGCTTGCCGAACGCGGCTTCGCCGACCTGGCCAAAGCGCACGCGCTCGAACTTGCCGTCGTCGAAGCTCGCGCTGATCACCAGGGCGGGTTTGTCGAGGCCGGTCTTGCCCTTGGCATCGACGAACGATTCCGCCTTGAGGGCCACCAGCTTGGCGAGCAGGTCGTCCATCGCCTGCGCGTTCGCGGTGTGCGAGGCGCCGCCCACGCGCGTGACCTTCCACGTGTCGGGGTCGCCCGCCTTCTCGCCCTTGACCTTTTCCAGTTCGTAGGTCTTCGGGCCGCCCGGCGCGTCGAGCCCGGCGCGGATCTTCGTCACGTAGAAGGAGCGCAGCTCGAACAGCTCCTTCTTCCGGTATTCGTCGAAGCTCTTCGTCAGGTCGCCCTGCAGCGTGGTGTCCACCGTGAACACCAGCGGCCGGGCGGCGTCACGGGCGTAGGTCTGGTCGTTCTCGGTCGTGCCGACCTCGAGCACCGTCTTGGCGCTGCCGGCGCCCACGGTGATGGTCATCACCGGCTGGTCGAGGCCGTACTTGGCAAGGTCCTTCGCGTCGGTTTCGAGGAGCTTCGACATGTTCGACGTCGACAGCCGCGTCAGCAGCCCCTCGATGGCACTGTAGTCGCTGCGCGACGGCACCGGCTTGACCACCTTCCAGTCGCTGCCCGTGCGGGCCAGTTCCATCGTGTGGTCGCCGCGCACCAGCGTGAGCGCGTCGGCCTTCTCACGGTCGAACTTCAGGATCTTCTTGTCGCGCAGGTCGAACGGCGTGCGGTTGAAGTTGGTCTCCTGGAACGACGACACCAGGAACACCTTCTTGTCGCCGCCCTTCAGCGCGTACATTTCGCCCTGGGTGGCGTTCTTGTCGCCGAGCATGAGCGAACCGGTGACACCGCCCGCCTTGAACTCCACGGCGATGGGCGGCTTGGCCAGCCCGAACTGCGCCAGGTCGGTCGGGTTCTCGTCGACGACGCGCACCAATTCGAGGTTGGCGAGCGCCTGCGCCAGGCTCACCGCCTCGGCCGGGTCGGCCTCGGTTTCGGCCGGCTGGATCATCTTCCAGCCGCCCTCGGACTTGCGCAGCAGGCTGGTCTCGCCGTTGTAAGTGAGCTTCACTTCGTCAACTGCGTCAACGGCGAGCGAGTAGACCTTTTCCTTCGCCGGCCCACCGTCAATGCCGGGCTCGGGCCGCTTCGAATCGACGAAGTAGATGTAGCCGCCCAGCCCGGCCAGGACGACGATCAGGACGATGGTCGAGGTGAGGCCGCGCATGGCCGCTTACCTTCTCCGCCACCACGTGTAGACGCCCGAGGCGAACACGATGCCGGGAATGATGAACAGGCACAGCAGCATGATGCGCTGCTGTTGATCCGCCGTCAGCGTGAGGCGCCGATCTTCCGGCTCGCGCGGGCGGATGGCGATCAGGTTCTCCTGCTGCGCCAGCCAGTTCACCGCGTTCATGAAGAAGTCGCGGTTACCCTGGATGCCGAGGCCGAAGTTGGCGGCGAAGTCCGAGTCGCCGATCGCGACGACGCGCGATTCCGGCTTGCGCTCGGCATCCGGCGCGGCCGGGCTGCCGTTGGCGGCCGGTGGCGCGGGTGCGGCGGTGGCCGCCGCCGACACCGCGGCGCCGAGCGTGATCGGTCCCATCTTGTCGCCCTGGTCGGCGTTGAACGCGACCTGGGCGCCGCCGGTTCCCGACAGCGAGGACAGGTCGGCCTCGGACCAGCTCTGCGCGCTGGTGCTCACCAGCGGCTGCGCGGTGTGGCTGTTCGAACCGCCCTCGATCGGCGTCATCGAGCGCGCCATCGGATACGCGGTCACCAGGCGGAAGCCCTCGCTAATCGCGTGCGGCGGGTACTGCGCCGCCACCGGCACCGAAGCGTCGGTGCCGAGCATCTGCCCCATGCCGCTGGCGTCCAGCACCACGTCGTTGCCGGCCATGATGCCCCAGTCGGCGAGGAACTGCGTCAGCAGCGGATGCGTGGACGGCCCCGGCTTCGCCTCGGGGTCGAGCAGCACCATCACCTTGCCGCCGCCGGCGACATAGGCGTTGAGCGCTTCGATCTCGGGCGGGAAGAAGTCGGTGCTTGGCCCGGCAATCACCACGACCGTGGCGTCGGCGGGCACCGTCTTCTGCTGCACCAGCACCAGGGATTCCATCCCGTAGTTGTCGCCGGTCAGCGCCTGGCCGATGCTGCTGTAGCCGGCGCGATCGGTGCCGGCAGTGTCTTTCTCGCTGTGGCCTTGCGTGAAGTACACCTTCTTGGCCGCGCCGGTCACCACCTTGATCAGGGCGTTGGTCAGCGCCTGTTCCTCGGAACTGGTCACCCGCTCCGTGCGGCCCTGGTACTGGACCAGGATGGTGCCGTACGACTGCAACTGCGCTTCTTTCGCGCGCGCCGGCTGGCGGTCCGGATCCACGTACTCGGCCTTGACGTTGGTCGAGTGATACGCGAACTCGTCGAGCCGGTCGCGGAAGCGGTCGAAGTTGGCTTCGCGGTCGAACACCACGAAAGTGACCGGCTCCTTCAGGCCCGTGAGGATCTTGATGGTCTGATCCGACAGGCTGTAGACCTGGTTGGCGGTGAAGTCCCAGCGCTTGTTCTGGCGCGTCGACAGGTAGTTCACCGCCACCAGGATGCCCAGGAACACGACGATGCTGACCAGCGACATGGTGCCGTAGCGGGCGCCGCGTCCCTTGTAGAAGTCGGCGACGTCACGCCACTGTCCCGCCATGTAGAGCAACACCGCGGCGAGGCCGGCCCACGCCATGTAGGTGGCGTACTGGTTCCACTCCGGTCGCACCAGGCGCACGGCCACCGCGCCGAACACCAGGATCGTGCCGATCCAGCCAACGACTCCGAAAATCTTGTTCGCCATGGTTAGCCTCGCCACCTTTCGCTGTCGACCGACTTCATGGTGAGGAACAAGCCGAACGCGATGAAGCTCAGGTAGTAGATCACGTGCTTGGTGTCGATGATGCCTTTCGCGAAGTCGTCGAAATGCTCCGTAATCGACAGGTGCGCCAGCACCGCCTGTGTGGTCGGGCCGACGAAGGTGCTGATCCAGTTAAGCACCCACAGCATCAGGAACACGGCGAAGGTGGCCATGGCCGCGACAATCTGGTTCTTGGTGAGGCTCGAGATGAAGAGACCGAGCGACAGGAAGCAGCCGCCCATCAGCAGCAGCCCGAGGTAGCCGGTGGCAATCGGCTTCCATTCGGGGTTGCCGAAGATGAACAGGATGGCCATGTGGATCAGCGTGATCGAGAGCATGGCGGTGTAGAGCCCCATCGCGCCGATGAACTTGCCGAGGATGATCTCGACATCGGTCAGCGGCGAGGTCAGCAGCAGCTCGATGGTGCCCGAGCGCTTCTCCTCGGAATACGTCCGCATGGTGATGAGCGGGAACACCAGCAGCATGATCACTGTGGTGTTCATGAACGCCGGGGCGACCAGCATCTGGTTGATGTTCATGGCCTGGCCGGGGTTCATCGCCGACTGCATGCTCTGCTGCTCGAAGAAGGCCAGCGGCACGTAGAAGAACCACCCGAAGAGCAGGGCGAAGAAGCCGATCAGCACGTAGCCGATGGGCGAGGAGAAGTAGGCGTTCAGCTCGCGCTGGGCGATGGCGGCGATGTTACGCACCGGCCACCTCCTCCGCTGCCGCGACGGCCGCGGGCTCCGCGGTCGCCACTTCTTCGGTCGTCAGGCTCAGGAAGATGTCTTCCAGGCTGACGCGCACTGGCCGCAGTTCGAGCAGTCCCCATCCGCCGCGGACGATCGTCGTCGCCAGCTCGCGGCGCACGTCGGCGCCCTTCTCGGTGTCGACCTCGAAGATGCCGGTGTCGTCTTTTCGATCAGCGACGTTGACGCGGACCACGCCGGTCACGCTCTGCAGCGCGCGCTGCATGTCGTCCACCGGGCCCTGCGCCTGCAGATACATGGTGACGGCGCCGCGCAGCCGTTCGGTCAGCGCATCCGGCGTGTCGATGGCCACCACCTTGCCCTTGTTGATAATCACGACCTTCTGGCAGGTCTGCGAGACCTCGGGAAGGATGTGGGTGCTGAGCACGATGGTGTGGTTGCCGGCCAGTTCGCGAATAAGCTGCCGGGTCTCGATGATCTGCTTGGGGTCGAGGCCCGCGGTGGGCTCGTCGAGGACGAGCACTTCGGGGTTATGGATGAGTGCCTGGGCGAGGCCGACGCGCTGCTTGTAGCCCTTCGAGAGCCGTCCGCAGTGGCGGTCGGCCATGTCGGCCACCCACGTCCGCTTCATCACCTCGTCCACGCGGCCCTTGATGTCCTTGCGCACGCCCTTGATCTTGGCGACGAAGGTCAGGTACTCGCGGACGGTCATGTCCGGATAGAGCGGCGGCGTTTCCGGGAGGTAACCCGTCTTGCGCTTGGCCTCGATCGGTTCCGCGAACACGTCGTGGCCGGCCACCGTCGCCGTGCCTTCGCTGGCCGGCATGTAGCCCGTGATGATGCGCATGGTGGTGGTCTTGCCCGCGCCGTTCGGGCCCAGGAAACCGAGAATCTCACCCGACTCCGCGCGGAAACTGACGTCGTCTACGGCCGTGAACGGACCGTAGCGTTTTGAGAGATGCTGAACCTCGATCACGAGGGGTCTCCGATTATGAAAAACAGTGTAAGCTCTAGACCGGTCGCGAATTAGGCGCGTCCAGCCCCCCATCCTATTCGAACCGCCTGAGCGCGGCAAGCCGGGTCATTGCGGTCATCGCGTGAGAATATCGCGTGAGAAAATACGTGAAGCGAATCCTGTTCGCGACGGTCGTGCTCCTGCTGTTGGCCGCCGCCGCCGGCTGGTGGTGGCTGCGCGGCTCCCTGCCTGCTTTGGACGGTCAACTGGCCCTGCCTGGCCTGCATGCCCCCGTGGAAATCCTCATCGACGGCTACGGCGTGCCTGCCGCCTACGCGCGCGACTCGGACGATGCGTGGTTTGCCGCGGGAGCGCTGCACGCGCGGGACCGGCTCTGGCAGATGGAGTTGTACCGGCGGGTCACCCTGGGCCGGTTGTCGGAGGTGATGGGGGAAACCACCCTCCAGATCGACCAGCGCTTCCTGACGCTCGGCCTGCGCCAGGCCGCGCAGGACGAGTGGGCGAGGGCAACGCCGGCGGTGCGGACGGCCTTGGAGCGTTACGCCGAAGGAGTGAACGCCGTGGCCTCCGCGTTGACCGGAAGGCGCCGGCCCGCGGAGCTGCAGGTGCTGGGCATCATGCCCGCGCCGTGGACGCCGGTGGATTCCCTGGCGGTGGGGCGCCTGCTCGCGTGGCGGCTGGCGGAGAACCACCAGGCGGAGCTGGTCAGGGGCGCCGTGGCCGCGAAGCTGGGCGAGACGGCGGCGAGGGAACTCGGTGGCCGCTATCCTGCGGACGGTCCGTCGATCCTGGGAGGTGTGAGTGCCCCCCAGGAGGCGACGAAGTCGCCGACTCCTACGAGCCCCGAAGGGGCGAGCCTTACCGAGGCCCGAAGGGCCGAGGCCTCGTGGCCAGCGGGCCTGGAGTGGTTAAGGCCCGGCACGAAGCGAGGAAACAGCAACAACTGGGTCGTCGCCGGCCGCAAGACGAAGAGTGGGCGGGCGATTCTCGCCAACGATCCGCACCTGCCGATCGAGTTCCCGTCCGTCTGGTACGAGCTGCACCTGGTGGCGGCGGACCTTGATGTCACGGGCGTGACGATCCCCGGCGTGCCGTTCGTGGTGCTCGGGCACAATGCGCGGGTCGGGTGGGGCATCACCAACACCAACGCCGACGTCCAGGATCTCTTCCTCGAGCGCATCGACGTGGGCAGGAAGCGTGCGTTCTCCCGCGGCGAGTGGGTGCCGGTTGAGGTGACGCCGGCCGACATTCCCATCCGCGGCCACGCGCAGCCATTCCGGTTCGAAGTCTGGAAGACGCGCAACGGCCCGATCTTCGCGGACACCGGATTGAACTGGGACGGGCCGCCCTCGTGGCTGTCGCCGGAGGGCCGGCCGTCGGACGAGCGCCGCGCGTATTCGATCCGGTGGGATGCCGGCGGAGACCTCTCGGTGTCGTTCGAGGCTATCAACCGATCGACCGACTGGACGTCGTTCACGACGGCGGTCGAGTCGTTCGCGGTGCCCTCGTCCAACCTCGTGTATGCGGACGTGGACGGCAACATCGGCTACGCGATGTCGGGCCGGCTGCCGGTGCGCGCGAGCGGGGATGGCAGCATGCCGATCGACGGCGCCAGCGGCGCCGGGGCCTGGAGCGGCACCGTGCCGGCGTCGGCGTTGCCGCGCGTGATCAATCCGCCGGCCGGGTACATCTCGTCGGCCAACAACGAAATCGATCGCGGCTTCCCGAACTTGATCACGAAGGACTGGGCAGCGCCGTTCCGCGCCACGCGCCTGCGCGATCAGTTGTCGCAGGCGGAAGGCGTGGATCTGGATGCCATGCTGGCGTTACAGAACGATCGGCGGAGCCTGGCCGCCGACAGCGTGCTGGCCGGCATCGAGAGTGCCGTGGCGTCCGCCCGCGGGCGGGACGCCGACGCGCCGTGGGTGGCCGTGCTCAACCAGCTGGCGAAGTGGGATCGCGTGGTGGACGCGCGGCCGGTGGTCACGTTGTACGAGGCGTTCGAGGACGCACTGTGGCGCCGCACCTTCGTGGACGAGATGGACGAGCCGCTGTTCCTGGCGTTCTACGAGTGGGCGGGCGCGGAGCGGTTCGCGGGCCTGCACGTCGTGCTGGCGGATCGCCAGGCGCGGTGGTTCGACGACATCACGACGGTCGATCGCCGCGAGTCGCGCGACGAGATCTTCCTGCTGGCGGCGCGCGACGCCGAGGAGCGGCTGCAGAATGACTTCGGCGGCGCCAACCAGCGCGCGTGGGATCAGATCCACGCCGCGCGCTTCGAGCATCCGCTCGGGAACGCCGCGTTCCCGCTGGCGTGGTTCTTCAACCGCGGTCCGGTTCCGATCACCGGTGATGGCACCACCGTGATGCGCGTCAGCTGGAACCGCCTGCGGCCGTTCGCGGCGTGGGAATACCCGTCGTGGCGGCAAATCTTGCACGCCGGGCAATGGGACGAATCGCGGGTATCGCTGCCGTCAGGGCAGTCGGGCAACCCGCTGAGCCCGCACTACTTCGACCAGAACGCGATCTGGCGCGAGGGCCGGTACCGCCTGCAGCCGTTCTCGCGGTCAGCGGTCCAAGCCGCCGCCCGCCACCGCCTCCTGCTGGTGCCCTAGAAGGGATGATTGGGGTCAGGTCACGAAAATCACACTTTGGGATGATCGGGGACAGGCTAGCCAGGCCGGGACCTCGCACCAGACCTGTCCCCTTTCATCCCAAAGTGTGATTTTCGTGACCTGACCCCAATCATCCCCTGACGGCATTTGACGAGACGCGGCGCGGCGGATAACATATGAACAACTGCTCATATGTTCATATCCGATGACGTCTGCGACCTCATTCAGATCGACCTGGCCCGGGTCCGCAAGATCCGCGGCGCGCTGACGGCGCCCGGCGCAGTCCAGGCGCTGGCCGACACGTTCAGCGCGCTGGGCGACCCGACGCGTGTGCGCATCCTCGACGCGCTGTCCCACGGCGAACTCTGCGTCTGCGATCTCGCGGCGGTGCTCAAGCTGAGCCAGTCGGCGGTATCGCACCAACTGCGCCTCCTGCGCGGCATGCGCCTGGTTCGCCCGCGACGGGACGGCCGCGTGGTGTTCTATGCGCTGGACGACCAGCACATCATGTCCATCTTCCGGCAGACGCTGCAGCACGTCGAGGAGGGGCGCCCGTCTTCGCTCGCCAAGTCACAGGCGAGCTACGGCGAGGTCTCGCCGAAGCGGCCTCTGGCCGCGAAGGCGGACCGACGTTGAGCACCGCCTCCGCCGCGCCGCAGACTCACGCCATCGGCTGCTCTCACTGCGTGGGCGACGAGCCGGCGCCGACCGGCGCACGCATCCGCGGCTGGGTGACGGCCACCGCTGCCGGTCTCGTGCTGCTGGGGTGCGCCCTCGGCCTGCTGGCCGACCTTCCGCTCTGGGTGAACGCCACCTTCGTGACGGCCGCCCTCATCGGCAGCATCTTCCCGGCGCAGCGCGCCCTGCGAGCGCTGCGGCGCGGCTCCCTCGACATCAACGCCCTCATGGTGATCGCCGTGATCGGCGCCGTCACCATCGGCGAATACGAAGAGGCCGCGATGGTGGTGTCGCTGTTCGCCGCGGCGCAGTGGCTCGAGGCGCAAAGCCTCGATCGCGCGCGCAAGGCGATTGGCAGCCTGCTCGACTCATCGCCCGTCGACGTACTGATCCGTGACCACGCGGGCGAGCGACGCCTCGGCATTGACGCCGTGGTTCCGGGCACCCTGATGATCGTCCGGCCCGGAGACAAGCTGGCGCTGGACGGCATCGTGCAGAGCGGCCGCTCCGACGTGAACCAGGCGCCGATCACCGGCGAGTCGATGCCGGTCGAGAAGGTGGAGGGCGACGAGGTCTTCGCCGGCACCATCAACGGCCACGGCGTGCTCGTCGTGACCGTGACGCGGCGCCGCGACGACAGCACCCTCGCCCGCATCGTCCACCTCGTCGAGATCGCGCAGGCGCAACGCGCGCCGGTGCAGCAGTTCATCGACCGCTTCGCGGCGTGGTATACGCCCGCGGTGGTGGTGCTGGCGATCCTGGTCGCCGCCCTGCCGGTGCTCGTCGCCGGGCAGCCCTTCGACGTGTGGCTGTATCGCGCGCTGGTCCTGCTGGTCGTGGCGTGCCCGTGCGCGCTGGTGATCTCGACGCCGGTGTCGGTGGTGTCGGCGCTGGCCGGCGCGGCCAGTCACGGAGTGCTGGTCAAGGGCGGCGCGCATCTGGAGCGCCTGGCCGGCGTCCGCGTGGTGGCCTTCGACAAGACCGGGACGCTCACCAGCGGCACGTTCAGCCTCGATGCGGTGACCACGCTGTCGGGTTCAACGCCCGACGAGCTGATTCGCCTGGCGGCGGCGGTCGAGTCGCAGTCCGAGCATCCGATTGCGGCGGCGATTGTCGAACGCGCGACCGCGACGGGCCTGGCCATCTCCAGGCCGGACCAGGTGCGGGCGCTGCCCGGCCTTGGCGTCGAGGGATTGGTGGACGGATCGACGATCGCCTGCGGCACGCCGCGGCTGTTCGAGGAACGCGGCTGGCTGACGCCGGCGTTATCGGCCGCCGCGTCGGAGGTGATCGGGCGCGGGCTCTCGCCCGTGCTGGTGTCGCGCGACGGCGCGCCGCTTGGCGTGCTCGGGCTGCGCGACCGCCCCAAGCCCGACGCGTCGCGCGTGGTCGCCGAGCTGAAGGCGCACGAACACATGCGCGTGGCGATGATTACCGGTGACCACGAGGTGCCGGCGCGCGCCATTGCCAGCGAGCTGCACGTGGATATCGTCAAGTCCCAGCAACTGCCGCAAGACAAGGTGACGGCCGTGCAGGCGCTGCGCCGCGAGTTCGGCTCGGTGGCGATGGTCGGTGACGGCGTCAACGACGCGCCGGCGCTGGCCGCGGCCGACGTCGGCATTGCGATGGGGGCGATGGGCAGCGCCGTGGCGCTCGAAGCGGCCGACATTGCGCTCATGACCGACGAGCTGCCGAAGTTGCGTTACGCCATTCGCCTGAGCCGCGCCACGCTCGCCAACATTCGCGTCAACGTCGCGATTTCGATCGTGTTGAAGGCGGCATTCCTGGTGCTCGCGATCCTGGGGGTGGCGACGTTGTGGATGGCGGTGCTCGCCGACACCGGCGCCTCGGCACTCGTGGTGGCCAACGCCGTTCGGCTGCGCAAGTTTCGGTGAGTGGTCCGCCTGAAGGCGGACGCCACATCAAATGTAGTGTCCGGCTTCAGCCGGACCGACCCTATCCGCTCTTCACCGACCGGAAGAAGTGCGCGTTGACGAACTCGTCAACATCGGCCTGGTCGGCGGGCTTCAGGCTCGTGAAGCGCAGGCCCATTCCCGCCTTGTGGTCGCTCCAGCACACGACGGCCTCCGCCTCGAGCTCGCGCTTGGAGCCCGGCAGCGCGAAGCGCAGCCGCAACGCGGTGTCGCTCGGCAGCGGGCTCGACGTGCGAATGGCCAGCCCGCCGCGGCTCAGGTTGAGTGACAGCGCCGCGGCAATGGTGCCGGCGGCGCGATACGACACCGGAATCCCCATCACCACCCTGGGGCCGCCGCGACGGTTGAAGTTGTCGGGAAACAGGTGCGGCGCAATGGACGGCAGGATGTGCTCGACCGCGCTGTATTCGTTGAGGTAGCCGCCGACGCCCAGGCCGGCGAGTTCGCGGACCTCCTCGGCGCTGGTCACGCTGCCGCTGAACACGAGGATCGGCAGGCGGCCCTGATCGAGCTTGCGAATCCGCCGCACCAGCTCGACGCCGGACGCGTGCGGCATGCGCAGATCCAGTACGATGAGGTCGAGTTCGCTCAGGTCGGCGTGCACTTGCGCCAGGAGTTGGGCGACACTCTTCACCACGACGGCGCGATGGCCGGCCGCGTCGAGCGCGGCCTTGAACCGATCGCGCACGAACGGCGTGTCAACGGCGACGAGCACGGTCTTGCGCGGTGAAATGGGAGCGGTCATATCGCGCGCCGAGCGCGGCCGGTTCGTTGCAGACTGTATCAGGTTCTCGCTATAATTTGCTGGACCGTCCGTCCACTTCAACGCCGCCAAGGAGCGTCGAGCATGTCCGCGATTTGTCCCGAGTGTGATTCGCCAATTGATGTTGATGAGTTCGATGTTGACATCGGCGACGAGCTCACCTGCTCGGAGTGCGGGTCGTTCCTGCGGGTCGCCAGCGACTCTCCGCTCGAATTCGAACTCGCCGACGAAGACGAGCTCGACGAAGAAGAAGAGAAAGAAGAGAAGGACGGCGAAGAAGAGGATGCCGACGACGAGGACGAAGACGACGACAAGGACGACGACGAGTAGCGATCTCGCCGGCAAGGCCGCGCGCCTGCGCGAGATCCTGGCCGGCTACGACTCCGTCCTGGTCGCCTTCAGCGGCGGCGTTGACAGCGCGTACCTCGCCATCGCCGCGTCACAGGCGCTGGGGCCCAAGGCCCTGGCCGTGACCGCCGACAGCCCGAGCTATCCCGACACGCATCGTCAACTCGCGTTAACCATCGCGCGCGACTTCAACCTGGCCCATGAGGTGATTCACACCGCCGAACTGGACCGGCCCGAGTATCGTGCCAACCCGGCGAACCGCTGCTACTTCTGCAAGGATGAGCTGTACGGCCGCCTTGCCGGCGTCGCGCGCGCCCGCGGCCTGGCCGTGATCGTGGACGGCAACAACGCCGACGACCGCGGCGACTACCGGCCCGGGCGGCAGGCCGCCCGCGAACACGGCGTGCGCAGCCCGCTCGATGAAGCGGATCTCACGAAAGCCGACATCCGGGCGCTGTCGCGGCAAGCCGGACTCAACAGCTGGGACGAGCCGGCCTCCGCGTGCCTGTCGTCGCGTATTCCCTACGGCAGCGAGGTGACCGACGCGGCGCTGCGCCAGATCGAAGGCGCCGAACAGGTCCTGCGCGGCCTCGGGTTCCGTATCTTCCGCGTGCGCCACCACGACACGGTGGCCCGCCTCGAGATTGCCCGCGCCGAAATGCCGCGCGCGCTCGACCCGGCGGTCAACGCGCAACTGGTCGAGGGCATCAAGGCGATCGGCTATCAATACGTGAGCCTCGACCTCCAGGGCTACCGGCTGGGCAGCTTGAACGAGGCGCTCCGCCTGCGCCCGGTGTCGTGACGGCGCGGCGGGCGCTCGCCGCGCTGGCGCTGATCTTCGCGCTGGCCCATGTCCCGTTCCTTGCCAACTCCCTTGAAGACATCGACTCGGTGAACTTCGCGCTTGGCGTCCGCGACTTCAACGTTGCCGAGCACCGGCCGCACCCGCCGGGCTATCCGGTCTACATCGCCCTCGGCAAGGTCACCACCGCGATTGCCGGCACGATCATGGGCGAGGCGCCGCCGTCCGCGGTCGAGGCGCGGGCGCTGGCGGCCATCTCCCTGTTGGCCGGCCTGGTGGCGATCGCGTGCCTGTACGGCATCTTCTCCAGCCTCACTTCGCGGCCACCCGGAGCAACGTCGCCGTGGACCACGCTGCACATCGAGGCCTTTGCCGCCACCGCGGTGACCGTGTCGTGCCCGTTGTTCTGGTACCTGGCGGCGCGGCCCATGAGCGACCTGCCCGGCCTCGGGTTCGCGCTGGCGGCGCAAGCGTGCCTGATGCTGGCCTGGCGGCGGCAGTCGCCCGGCGCCGACGGCGATCGACGGCTGTCACCGGCGCTGACCTCGGCGTCGGGCCGGATGATCGTGCTCGGATCGCTGCTGGCGGCGCTCAGCATCGGCATGCGATCGCAAACGGTGTGGTTCACGCTGCCGCTGCTGATCCTCGTGCTGCTCGATCGCGTCGGCCGCGGCGTGGCCGGCGCCATGATTGGTGGCGGGATCATGTTCGTGGCCGGCGGCCTGGCCTGGGGCGTGCCGCTCCTCGTCGTCAGCGGCGGCATCGGCCCCTACCTGGCGGCCCTCGGCACGCAGGCCGGCGAAGACTTCGCGGCCGGCGAGATGCTGTACACCAATCCCTCCGCACGGGCGGCGGCGTTTGCGCTGATGCGCACGTTCGTCGATCCGTGGGATTCCGTGGTGCTGGGCGGGGTGGTGATCGCGCTGGCCGCCCTGGGGGTGGCGCACCTCCTGATGCGCGATCGCCGCACGCTGCTCGCGCTGTCGGCGTTGAGCGTGCCGTACGTGATCTTCCACCTCCTGTTCCAGGACACGTCGTTCGTGAGGTACGCGTTGCCGATCGTGCCCGCGGTGGTGTTCCTGGCCATGCGCGGCGCGGCCCTCGTGGCCGAGCGGAGTGTGCCGGTCGCGGCGGCCGTGATCTCCATCTGGGCGGTCGCGATTGCGAGCCCCGTGCTGGTGGCCTATGGCGCCGAACCCAGCCCCACCGTGCGGGTGCTGGACGCGATGAAGGCGGAGGCGCTTAACGGATCTCCCGGGGCGCTGGCCATGCACCAGACGTTCAAGCGTCCGCTCGAGGCTGAGGCGCTTGCCTTCAAGGAGATCCTGCCCTCACCGCCGCGGCTGGAGTGGCTCGAGCTGGCCAGGTTCTGGCGTGAGGGGCACACCGGGCCGGTATGGTTCCTGGCGGATCCGGTGCGCAGCGATCTGGCGCTGATCGATCCCGTCAGCCTCGCTTCGTCCACGGAGTATCGCTGGCCGCTGGTCGCCCGCCCGGCGTTTGGCGGCATGCGGCCGTCGGCCGTGCGGTGGTATCGCATGCCCGCCCCCGGATGGTTTGCTGAAGAAGGGTGGTCGCTCACGCCCGAAACCTCGGGCATGTCGCGGTTGATGGGCAAGGGGCCGCACCTGGGCCCGATTGTCGCGCGTGTGCGGCGGCGGCCCGGAGCGGTCAGGCTGATGATCGGCGGCCGCAACCTCGCCGGCGCCAACGACCCGGCGGCGCGCTTCACGCTGGCCATCGACGGGGTCACGGCGCAGCAATGGGACGCGCCTCCCGGCTTCTTCCTGCACGTGTTCGAGATTCCCGCCGGACGGCTCGCCGGCGAGGGCCCGCTGGCGCAACTCACCATCCAGTCGTCCGCGGCGTCGGGTGCCGCGACGATTCCAACCGCGATCGAGCAGTTCGATCTGCAGGACCCCGGCCAGATGATGTGGGGATACGAAGCGGGATGGCAGGAGGCCGAGTACAACCCGGTGCTGGGCGTATGGCGCTGGACGAGCGAGCGCTCCAGCCTGCGCATCGTCGGGCCATCCCAGGATTTACGGGTGACCCTGCGGTTCGAGTCGCCGCTTCGCTACTTCGATGCGCCGGCCAACGTCCGCGTGACGGCCGGCGATCGCGAGATTGCGGTGGCGGCGCTCGCCACCAGCGAGACCTGGACCTTCGAGGTGCCAGCGGCAGCCCTCGCCGCATCGGGTGGCCTGTTGACCGTCGAAACCGACAGGACTTTCGTGCCCGCGGAGCGTGACGGTGGCGCCGACTTCCGCCATTTGGGCCTGCGCATTTTTGCCATTCACGTGTCTAACTCGTTGACACCGGCGGAAGTGACCCGTTAATCTGCGGGCACCAATCAATTACCCCAGCAGATCTAGGAGCTTGAATGACGATTAGTGTGCTTCGACGGACGGCAGGAATTGCCTCAATCTGTCTGGTGTTGGGTCTTGGTGCCGCGGCTTGCGCGAAGAAGGCGCCCGCGCCCGCGCCGCCACCCCCGCCACCCCCGGCCGCGCCCGCCGCGCCGCCACCACCTCCTCCCCCGCCCCCGCCGCCTCCGGCCGCGCCGGCGCCCAGGCCGCTGACCGAGGACGAGCTGTTCGCGCAGAAGAGCCTGAGCCAGTTGAATTCCGAGCGCCCGCTGGGCGACGTCTACTTCGACCTCGACCAGTCGGTCATTCGCGAAGACGCGAAGGCGGCGATGTCGGCCAACGCGACGTGGCTCAAGCGCTGGACCAACACGCGCATCAACGTGGAGGGCCACTGCGACGAGCGTGGCACCGCGGAATACAACCTGGGTCTCGGCGAGCGCCGCGCCTCAGCCGTGAAGGCCTACCTGGTTGAACTGGGTGTGCCCGCCGATCGCGTGGTGATTGTCAGCAGGGGCAAGGAATCGCCCTTCTGCACCGAGTCGAACGAAAGCTGCTGGCAGCAGAACCGCCGCGGCCACTTCGTCATCACGGGTAAGTAGGAATGTAGCGTCCGCCTTCAGGCGGACCAGTTACAGCGAAGCGGCAATCGTCTCCGCCGCTTCGCGGGGATTGGGCGCTCCAGTAATGGGGCGCCCGATTACCAGGTAGGTCGATCCCGCCTTGATCGCTTGCGCCGGCGTCAGCGTCCTCGCCTGATCGTCCTTGCCTTGCTGATCGGCTGCCTGCCCTGAGCCTGGTCGAAGGGGGCGAATCCCCGGCGTCACAATCTCAAAGTCCGGGCCGCAGGCGGCGCGGATGGCCGCGGTTTCCTGCGGCGATGCGACGACGCCGTCGAGCCCGCTCTGCTTGGCCAGCCGCGCCAGGTGCACGACCTGCTCGATCATGGGCCGCGACACGCCGACCTCCGCGAGCGCGGCGTCGTTCATGCTCGTCAGCACGGTTACGCCGATGACCAGCGGCCGGGGCCGGCCCAACGCCGCCGCGGCCTTGGCGGCCGCGTCAGCCGCCGCCTTCATCATGGCGCTGCCGCCCGAGGCATGCACGTTGACCATCCACGCCCCGGTGGCCACTGCCGACTCCACCGCGCCGGCGACCGTGTTGGGAATGTCGTGGAACTTCAGGTCGAGGAACACCCGATCGCCGCGGCTGGTGAGTTCGCGAACCATGGCCGGGCCGGCCGCGGTGAACAACTGCTTGCCAATCTTGAAGCCGCCGACGGCGCCACGCAGCGCGTCGGCCAGCGCAATGGCCTTGGCGGCGGAATCGACATCGAGGGCAACGAGAATCGGGTTCATGCGTGGGCCGCCTTGGGCGGCGTCGGGTCGAAGGCCCCGATCAGGTCGCTCAACCGGGCCACGTTATGGCGCGTCATGTAGTCCTTCAGGCCGTCGAGCACCTTGGTCCAGACGAACGGGTCAACGAAGTTCTGCGTGCCGATCTGCACGGCGGTGGCGCCGGCGAGCATGAATTCCAGCGCGTCGCGCGCGTCGGTGATGCCGCCCATGCCGATGACGGGGATCTTGACGAGCTGGTAGCACTCCCACACCATGCGGACCGCGATCGGCCGGATGGCGGGGCCGCTCAGGCCGCCGAGCACGTTGCTGATCTTCGGCCGCCGTGTCTCGACGTCGATGGCCATGGCCAGGAACGTGTTCACCAGCGACACCGCATCCGCGCCGGCGTCTTCCGACGCCTTGGCGAACGACGCCACGTCGGTCACGTTCGGCGTCAGCTTCGGGATCACCGGCAGCGTCGTCGCCTTGCGCACCGCGCTGACCACGTCGAAGGTGCCGTGGAGGCTGCAGCCGAACTGGATGCCGCCTTCCTTGATGTTCGGGCACGAGATGTTGAGCTCGATGGCCGACACGCCCTCCGCATCCGACAGCACCTTGCAGACCTCGACGTATTCGTCGAGGGTCGTGCCGCACACGTTGACGATGGTGCGCGCGCCGCGCTCGCGCAGCAGCGGCAGCTTCTCCTTGACGAAACGGTGGACGCCAATGCCCTGCAGGCCAATCGCGTTGATCATGCCGGCCGGCGTCTCGACGATACGGGGGGGCGGGTGGCCCTGGCGCTCCTTCATGAAGAGCCCCTTCGACACCACGCCGCCGAGCAGCGAGAGGTCCACTATCTGGTCGTATTCGAGCCCGTAGCCGAAGCACCCGCTGGCCGCGATCAGCGGGTTGGGCAGCTTGAGCGAGCCGATGGCGACAGAGAGGTCAGGCGTCATCGTCATCAGTCCCACACCAATTCCGCCCCGTCGAACACGGGGCCGCTGATGCACGAGCGCACGAGGTTGGCGTGCTCGTCGCCGTGCTTCACCGGGACGACGCAGCTGTAGCAGCCGCCGAGGCCGCAGCCCATCACCCGCTCGACCGAGACCTGCGACGGCTGGTTGTACTTCGCGGCAAGCCTGGCCACCGCCGCGAGCATTGGCTCGGGACCGCAGGCGTAGACCATCGCGGTGTCGCCGGCGCCGAGCGCCTTCAACGCCGCTTCGAGGGGCAGGGTGACCCGGCCCTTCGTGCCGCGTCCGCCGTCTTCGGTGGTGAGCACCAGCGTCACGCCCAACCGCTCGAAGAAGTCGAGGTAGAACAGCTCCTCGCTCGTGCGCGCGCCGTAGAACAGCGTGGCCTCGGTCCGGGCCGCCGCCAGCGATTCCGCCAGTGTCGCAAACGGCGCCAGGCCGACGCCGCCGGCCACCATCCACGCCTTGGCGGGTGCCTGGACGGGCTTGAACGGCTGGCCGAGGGGTCCGAGACACGACACGATGTCGCCGGCGTCGAGGTCGTAGAGATTCTTCGTGCTGCGGCCGGCGCGCTTGTTCAGGATGCTGATGCCGGTGATGACGCCGCTGGCGTCGCGCAGGATTTCGAACACGGAAAAGGGGCGGCGCAGCAGCGGGTCGGTCACGCCCGCGGGCTTGACCATCACGAACTGGCCAGGCCGGGTGCGCGCGCCCACTCCAGGCGCGGCCAGGCTCAGGACGGAATACTCGCTCGACAATCGCGCGTTGGCGATCACTCTCGCGTCGATGTCGATGGGCGGCATCGATCGAGTATAGCAAGCCGGGTACAATGTCCGCGAGCCGTCCGACACACGATCCCCATGCGATACCTGCGGATGCTTTCCAACTCGGTGATCGCCGGTGGAGTTGCCTCCGGGTACCTGACCGCGCTCGTGTTGCAGCTCAATCCGTCGGTGTCGCTCGATCCCGGCACGCTGCTGCCGCTGGCGCTGGTCCTCGGGGTCGCCTACGGCGCCAACCTCACCGTCCTGTTCTACGCGCTCATCGTCCTGCGGCAGATCCTCGCGGTGGAGGTGCTGTCGCCCGGGTGGTTGAGCGTGCGGCTGCTCTCGTGGCTGTGCACGATTGCGGCCGGCACGGGGTCGGCGCTGATGTGGCTGAACCTGCGCAGCTTCGGCGACGTGCTCGATCCGATGACGCGGAGCCGCATGGGCATCGGTGCCGGCATGGTGTCGGCCGCTGGTGTCGTGTTCCTGGCGATTGGGCTCGCGCACCTGGGACGCCGCGGCGGGCGGCTCAGTGCCGGCCTCCTTTCGGCGACCATGGTGTTGTCGGTGGCCGCGCCGCTGGTGGCGCGCGGCCCGGCCCGGCAAACGCCGCTGCCGGCCCGTCCCACCACGGCGGTGGCGGAACCCGAGTCGTCGCGGGCCATGGCGAACGTGACCATGCTCATGTTCGACGGCGCCACACTCGACATGATCTCGCCGGCCGTCGCAGCCGGCCGCCTGCCGAACCTGGGCCGCATCTTCGATCAGGGCGCGGTCCTGCACCTGGCGACGTTGCGGCCGACGCAAGCCGAGCCGGTCTGGAGCGCCGTCGCCACCGGCCGTTACCCGATGTACAACGGCGTGCGGTCGGCCGAGGTCTATCGGGCGTTCGGCGGATCGCCCATCCAGTTGCTGCCGGACTACTGCTTCGCGCAGGCGCTCGTCAGTTTCGGCTTCCTCTCCGCCGAACCGCAAACGGCGAACGACCTGACGGCGCGGCCGATTTGGAGCATCCTGAGCGACCACGGCGTCGGCGTGGGCGTGATTGGGTGGCCGCTCACGCAACCGGCGCCACCGGTGAACGGGTTTGCGGTGAGCGACGCCTTCCACCGGCTCTCAGAGACCGAGATGGCCTTCGAAGGCGGTGGGGCGGTGTGGCCGCCCGAGTTGCTCGCCGAGGTGCGTGCCGCGCTCACCGTGCCGGCCGATCCCGATCCGGTGGCGCTGGTCGCGAACATGGGAGCCCCGCAACCCGCGAACGACTACGATGCGCGGCGCGACCCCACACCGGTGGTCGGGGACCGGGTGCACCTGCAGCTGCTGACCGCATTGGAGGCCTCGGCGCCGCGGTTTCTCGCCGCCCGCTTTCCGGGCATCGACGCGGTCGGCCATTTCTTCCTCCGCTATGCCGACCCGTCGGCATTCGGCGACGTCTCCGAGCAGGAGCGGCAGCGCTTCGGCCGCGTGCTGGATCAGTACTATGGCTTTGTCGATACGCTCATCGGCCGGGAGATGGCTCGCCTGGGACCCGATGGCCTGTTGCTGGTGGTGTCGGCGTTCGGCATGGAGCCGCTGACGCCCGGCAAGCGGGTGCTGGAGTTGATTGCCGGCAATCCGCGGATCAGCGGCACGCACGAACGCGCGCCGGATGGGTTCGTGCTGGCCTTCGGCCCGCCGGTGGCGGCCGGCCGCCCGCCACGCGCCTCGGTGGTGGATCTGGCGCCGACGCTGCTGTATTTCCTGGGCCTGCCGGTCGGGCGCGACATGGACGGCTTTGCGCGCACCGATCTGTTCAAGCCCGCGTTCACCAGCGACAAGCCGGTGACCTACATTCCGACCTATGGTCGCTGACGTGGACCTGTCTCGCACCACTGTGCCGAATCCGGATTGCGCGGGCGTCCACATTCAGGCCATCATGCGGCGTCCGTCCGTCTGAGCGCAGACCATGCTTGTCAACTGTGTTGCCTACCAACGCGGCCAGAAACTGTCCGACATTCCGATCGGCGAGGTGCGCGCGCACCTGGATCGGCCGGAGTGTTTCGTCTGGGTGGCGCTGAAGGATCCCCAGCCCGAGGAACTGGCCTTGCTGCAGGAGGAGTTCGGCCTCCACGAGCTCGCCACCGAAGACGCGCGGAAGGGTCACCAGCGTCCGAAGATGGACGAATACGGCTCGTCGCTGTTCGTCGTCTTGCACCTGATTGAACCGGTGGGCGACGACCTGCAGACCGGCGAGGTCGCGATCTTCGTCGGGCCCCAGTACATCATCTCGGTCCGGCGCGACGCCCAGTTGGGCTTCGCCGAAGTTCGCCGTCGCTGCGAGCAGGAGCCGGAGCTCCTGCAGCACGGCCCCGCCTACGTGCTCTACACGTTGATGGACACGGTCGTGGATCGGTATTTCCCGGTGCTCGACGCCCTCACCGAAGAGATCGAAGGGATCGAAGAGCGGATTTTCGCGGGTCAGACGACGCGCGTGCAGATCGAGGAGTTGTATTCGCTCAAGCGCAAGCTGATGACGCTGGACCATGCGACCGTGCCGCTCCTGGAAGTGGCGGGGAAGCTGCACGGCGGCCGCGTGCCGCCGATTTGCGCCGGCCTGCACGACTACTTCCGCGACGTCTACGACCACCTGCTGCGCCTCAAGCAGTCAATCGACAGCCTGCGCGACATGGTGGCCACCGCCATTTCGGTCAACCTGTCGCTGATCACGCTGCAGGAGAACGAGGTCACCAAGCGGCTGGCGGCGTACGCCGCGCTGGTCGCGGTGCCGACCATGGTGGCGGGCGTCTACGGGATGAACTTCGCCAACATGCCGGAACTGCAATGGGCCTACGGCTACCCGACCGCGGTGGCGTCGATGGTGCTGATTGACATCTACCTGATCTATCGCTTCCGGCAGGCCAAGTGGATGTGATGGCCGACGCCCTCTGCTTCACGAGCGCGCGGGAGCTGGCGGAGGCGATCCGCGCGCGCAAGGTGTCGGCGCGCGAAGTGATGACCGCGTTCCTGGCGCAGATCAACCGCCTCAACCCCGCGCTCAACGCCATCGTCGCGAAGCTCGACGATCAGTCGTGCCTGGCGCTGGCCGATTCGGCCGACCGCGCGCTGGCGGAGGGGAAGCCGGTGGGGCCGCTCCACGGCCTGCCAATCGCGTTCAAGGACCTTGAGGCGGCCGTCGGCTTTCCGTGCACCAAGGGCTCGCCGATCTTCAAGGACGTGATGCCGGCGGAAGACACGGTGATTGTCGAGCGTCTGCGCCGGGCCGGGACCATTCCCATCGGCAAGACCAACGTGCCCGAGTTCGGCATGGGCTCGCACACCTACAACAAGGTCTACGGCACCACGTTCAATCCCTACGATCGGACCAAGAGCGCAGGCGGTTCGAGCGGCGGCGCGGGGGCCGCGATTGCCTCGGGCATGCTGCCCCTCGCCGACGGCGGCGACCTCGGCGGCTCGCTCCGCAACCCGGCCAACTTCAACAACATCGTCGCGCTGCGGCCCACCGTGGGGCTGGTGCCGATTGCCCCCACGCCACTGCCGATGGTTGGCGTGTCGGTGAAGGGCCCGATGGCCCGCTCGGTGGCAGACGTCGCGTTCATGCTGAGCGTGATGGCCGGCGCCGACGGCCGCGATCCGCAGACCTATCCGTCCAGGCCGTCGATGTTTGCCCTGCCGCTCGAGCGCAACTGGCGGGGCGTCAGGGTCGCCTGGTCGCCCGACCTGGGCGGCCTGCCGCTCGACCATCGCGTCCGCGCCGTGCTCGACGCGCAACGCCGGATCTTCGAAGATCTCGGCTGCGTCGTCGAAGACGCCACGCCGGACCTGAGCGACGTCGACGAGATCTTCCTGACGTTGCGGTCGTGGGCGAACTGGAATACCAACGGCGCGTTGCTGGCCGAGCATCGATCGCTGATCAAGCCGGAAGCGATTTGGGACATCGAGGCCGGGGCGAGGCTGAGCGGCGAGGACGTGGCGCGCGCGATCATCAAGCACGGCGCGCTGCTCGAGCGGATGCGCGTGTTCCAGCAGCGCCATGAGTTCCTGGTGTGCGCGGTCAACCAGGTGCCGCCATTCGACGCCGGCCTGGACTGGCCCAAGTCGATTGACGGCGTCGCCATGGACAACTACGTGGCGTGGATGAAGTCCGCGTACTGGATCTCGACGACCTGCCGCCCCGCGATTTCAGTGCCGGCCGGCTTCACGCCGGAGGGGCTGCCGGTGGGGATTCAGATTGTGGGCTGCCATCGCGACGACTTCGGCGTGCTGCAGTTGGGGCACGCCTTCGAGCAGGCCACCGGCGTCGGCAAGCGGCGGCCTGACGGGGCATAGGGAAGGCCAGGGCCAGGCGTTCGAAGTGATATAATCCACCACACTGCGGAGGATCCTCCGCACTCTTTAAACGCGGACCTGCGAGTTCGCAAAGAGGTGAATATGCCCGTTGTCATGGATGCGGAGCGCATCTCGCGCGCGCTTACCCGCATCGCCCACGAAATCATCGAGCACAATCGCGGTCTGTCCAACCTTGCCCTGGTAGGCGTGCGCAGTCGTGGCGTACCCATCGCGCACCGCCTTGCCCGCGACATCCTCCAGATCACCAAGGAAGAGGTCGCCGTCGGCGCCCTCGACATCACGCTCTACCGCGACGACCTGATGGGCGCCTCGGTCGGCCTGGCGCCGCTTGTCCGCAAGACCGAGATTCCGTTTTCCATCGACGGCCGCACCATCGTGCTGGTGGACGACGTGCTTTACACCGGGCGCACGACGCGGGCCGCCCTCGATGCGCTGACCGACTTCGGCCGTCCCAAGTCGATTCAGCTGGTCGTTCTCGTCGACCGCGGACACCGCGAGCTGCCGATCAAGGCCGACTACGTCGGCAAGAACGTGCCGACCTCGCGCCAGGAAAGCGTGCAGGTCCGCCTCCTGGAACTCGACGGCGTGGACGAAGTGCTGCTGCAGGGGAAGGAGTAAGCCATGGACGTTGCCGCCACGCCGCCGCTCACGGCCCTTCGCCACAAGCACCTGCTCGGCATCGCCGACCTCAGCCCCGAGGAAATCGTCCTGGTGCTCGACACCGCCGACGCCATGAAGGAAGTGGGCCAGCGCACCATCAAGAAGGTGCCGACGCTCCGCGGCCGCACGGTGATCAACCTGTTCTTCGAGCCGAGCACGCGCACGCGGACCTCGTTCGAGATTGCCGAGAAGCGCCTCAGCGCCGACACGCTCAACGTCGCGATTGCCTCGTCCAGCGTGGTGAAGGGCGAGACGCTGGTCGATACGGCGATGAACCTCGAGGCGATGTCGCCCAGCATGATCGTGCTGCGGCACGCCTCGGCCGGCGCCTGTCACCTGCTGTCGCGCATCTGCAAGGCCTCGATCGTCAATGCCGGCGACGGGATGCACGAGCACCCGACGCAGGCGCTGCTGGATGCGTTCACGATTCGCGAGCGCAAGGGCCGGCTCGCGGGCCTGAAGGTGGCGATTGTCGGCGACCTGCTGCACAGCCGCGTGCTGCGCTCGAACGTGCTGCTGCTGACCAAGCTCGGCGCGGATGTGTGGGTGTGCGCACCGGCCACCCTGATTCCGCCCGGCTTGAAGCAAATGGGCGTGACGGTCACGACCAGGGTCGATGAGGCCGTGGAAGGCGCCGACGTGATCATGATGCTGCGCATCCAGCTCGAGCGCATGCAAGGCGGCTACTTCCCGTCGCTGCGCGAGTACTTCACCACCTTCGGCATGACCGAGGCCCGCGTCGCCCGCGCCAAGCCCGATGTGATCGTCATGCACCCCGGGCCGATCAATCGCGGTGTCGAGATCGCGTCGGAAGTCGCCGACGGGGCGTCGTCGGTCATCCTCGATCAGGTGGCCAACGGGGTGGCGGTGCGGATGGCCGTGCTCTACCTGCTGGCGGGTGGCGGGGACGGCGACACCGCCCGGGCGGATTGACACGCGCTTCGCGCCGCCCGTACGATGGTGACTTGCCGTCTGGTGTGTTCAGGTTGCAGTCATGATCCGGTGGTTTCGCGCGCGAGTGAGCACGGTGCTCAACGCGGTTCGACACCGGGCTCCCGTTCGCCGCGTCGCCACCGCGCAGTTGCCGACCGAGTTCGGCGAGTTCACCATTCACGTCTTCGAGAACGGGCTGGGCGGCGGCACGCACGTCGCCCTGGTGCGCGGCGACCTTGGCGACGGCGAGAACGTGCTGGCCCGCGTGCATTCGTCGTGCCTCACCGGCGACATCTTTCATTCCGCGCGCTGTGACTGCGGCGAACAGCTGCAAGCGGCGCTGCGGCGGATCGCCGACGAGGGCCGCGGCGTGCTGCTCTACCTCAACCAGGAAGGGCGCGGCATCGGGCTGGCGAACAAGATCCGCGCCTACGCCCTGCAGGAAGCCGGCTGCGACACGGTGGAGGCCAACGCGCGGCTCGGCTTCCCGGCCGACCTGCGCGACTACCGCGCCGCGATTCGCATGCTGCAGGACCTCGGCGTGCGCTCCACGCGGTTGATGAGCAACAACCCGCGCAAGCTGGCGGGCATCACCGGCGAAGGCCTGTCGGTCAGTGAGCGCCTGCCGATCGAGATTCTGGCCACCGCCTCGACCAAGCGCTACCTGAAGACCAAGAAAGACAAGCTGGGCCACCTGCTCTCGTCGGTGTAGCCAGTGCTGGCCGCCGCCGCCCTCTTCCTGCTGAATGCGTCGCTCACGTTCGGTAACGTGTGGCCCACTCCGAACATTCGTTGGGAGGCGGCGCTGTCGGTGGAGCTCGCCGTGTGCGTGCTGCTGCTGGCCGTCGCGCACCAACGGGCCGAACGCCTGGCGCGCCGGGTGCTGCCGACGCTGTGGGTGCTGATGGTCGCCGGTCACTACCTCGATGTGACCGCCCCTGGCCTGTACGGCCGCGACTTCAACGTCTATTGGGATTCCCGCCACCTGGGCAACGTCACCGCCATGCTCGCGCGCGTGGTGCCGGTGTGGCAGGTGGTGGCGGCCGTCGCGGGCCTGATTGTCGTGATTGCCGCCGTCTACTTCCTGGCACGCCTGGCGCTTCGGCATCTCGCCCTGGCGCTGCGGAATCGCCGCGCCCGGCTCGTGCTTGGCGCTGCGGCGGCGCTGGTGATCACCACCTTCGTAGCACAGCAGGTCACCTCGTTCGCACCCGTCCGGTTGTCGTTTGCGGATCCCGCGACCGGCGCATATTTCCGCCAGGCCCGGTACGTTGTCGCGATGGTGGGGACCGGAGGCACCTCGCCCGTGCTGAGCGACAGCCCCGACTTTGGCGCCGACCTCCGCGGCTTGGACGAAGCGGACGTCGTGCTGGTGTTCCTGGAGTCGTACGGCGCGGTCACGTTCGACAACCCGGCGTTCGCTGATGCGCTGGCGGCGAGCCGGCGCAACTTCGAAGCCGCGGTCGGCGCCGCGGGCCGCGAGTTGGTGTCGGCGTACGTCGAGTCGCCCACCTTCGGTGCTTCGTCGTGGCTCGCGCACCTCAGCCTGCTCTCGGGCGTGAAGGTCGCCGATCAGTACGAGTACACCTCGTTGATGGCGTCCACGCGCGACACCCTCGTGAAGGCGTTTGCGCGCGGCGGCTACCGCACCGTGGCGCTGATGCCCGGCATGCGGCAGCCCTGGCCCGAAGGCGCGTTCTATGGCTTCGATGTCATTTACGGACGCGACTTGTTGGCCTATGAGGGGCCCGAGTTCGGCTGGTGGGGCATTCCCGACCAGTTCGCGCTGGCCAGGCTCGATGCCCTCGAGCGCGGCACCGCGTCACGGGCGCCGCTGTTCGCGGTGTTTCCCACCAGCACCTCGCACGCGCCGTTCGGGCCGGTGCCGCCGTACCTGCCCGAGTGGTCGCGCACGCTGCAGAGGGATGCCTACCGTCCCGCCGACATCGCGAGCGCCGGCGCGCCGGACCTCACCGACCTGGCGCCGAGCTACCTGCGCGCCATCGCCTACGGCTACGACACCCTGGCCGGCTACATTCGCGCGCACGCCGGCGAGAACCTGGTGATGGTCGTGATCGGCGATCACCAGCCGCCCGCCGCCGTGAGCGGGCGCGCCGCGACGCATGACGTGCCGGTCCACGTGATTACCAGTCGTGACGAAGTGCTGCGCCGCCTGCGCGCGAAGGGGTTCAGCCCGGGGCTCGCGCCTGCGCGTCCGGGCGCCGGCGAGATGCACGCTCTCGTGCCGATGTTGCTGGAGGCCTTCGGCGCGCGCGAGTAAACACGAGTGCCTAAGAGCGCGTGAACGTCCAGGCCAGAATGCGGCTCTTCTTCTGACCATGCACCATCTCGAGGGTCCGGACGTCCAGGGCCTTCACCTCCTCCAGCGATTGGAACAGGCGCGGAAGATGCGCGCTCTTCGAGACCAGGGTGGTGAACCATCGGCACAGCCGGGGCCGCTCGGCGCTTTCCGCGATCATACGGCGCACGAACGCCAATTCGCCGCCGTCGCACCAGAGTTCGCCCGCCTGGCCGCCAAAATTCAAGACGGTTGCCGCGGCTTTCTCGTGGCCCAGGTTGCGACCCTTTCGGCGGGTACCCTCGGCAGCGGCAGCGGCCGAGGCATGAAACGGCGGATTGCACATCGACAGGTCGAATGTCTCACCCGCCTTGGCCACGCCGTTGAAACACGCGAGCGGTGATTTCTGTAACCGGCACTCGATCAGATCGGTTACCGCCGGATTAGCTGCCACCAGTTTTCTTGCCCATTGCAGCGCCACTGGATCGATCTCCGAGCCGACGAAACGCCAGCCGTACTCGCGCGCCCCGATCAGCGGGTAGATGCAATTGGCTCCCATCCCGATGTCGAGGACGAGGATGGGCTTACGACGCGCCGGGGCGTCTCCAATCCCTGGCAGGTCGGCGAGATGATGAAGATAGTCACTGCGCCCAGGAATCGGCGGACACAGGTAGCCTGACGGCACGTCCCAAGTGTCGATTCCGTAAGCGTGCTTGAGCAGCGCCTGGTTGAGCGCCTTCACTGCCTCCGGGTTGGCGTAGTCGATGGATGCATCCCGGTACGCGTTTGGCGCGACGAACGCGGCCAATCGCGGGCTGCATGCGATCAGCCGTGGGAAGTCGTACCCGGTCCGAAACCGGTTGCGCGGATGCAGTTGTTCCTTGACCGACCGCCTGATCATCGCCTCGTCCTGACCAATTCGATATCATCTTAGTGTGACCACGCTGGTCCAGGCGGAACGACCCAACGACCACGACCGCCTGCGCTCGCGGCTTTCCGAGCTCGAACACCTTCACACCGAACGTCGCGGCCACGTCGCCCGGACCCGGGCGGACCTGGCCGCATTCAAAATCAGATATCGTCACGAGGTCGGCCTGCTACACGACGAACTCGACCGGTTGGAGCTCGCGCTGGCCGAAGCCGAACTGGGCGAGTTGTCGAAGCGATTAGCGGCCGCCGGCGGACCGGACGCCGCGCCCGCCCCCGCGCGGCCAGAGCCGCAGCCGCGATACACGACAGACGCCGTCCGCAAGCTGTTTCGCGATGTCGCGAAGGCGATTCATCCCGACCTCGCCCGCGACCAGGTCACTCGCGACCGGCGTCACTCGCTGATGATCGAAGCCAACCTGGCCTACGCCCTGGGCGACGAGGAACAGCTGCGCGGCATCCTGCAGGCGTGGGAGCGAAGTCCAGAAGCGATCCAGGGGACCGGCCCGGAGGCGAGCCGATTGCGGCTAGTTCGCCGCATCGCGCAGATCGAGGAACAGTTGGAGATGCTGGCCAGCGATCAGGCGGCCCTGCAGGATTCGCCGATGTGGCAGTTGAAGGCAATGGTGGACGAAGAGGCCGCCAAGGGGAAGGACCTGGTGAAAGACATGATCAGGCGGCTGAAGCGCGACATCCTGGTCGCCACCAATCGCCTGGACGCGTTGCAGCCGCCCGTGTGACGAACGGCCGCGGGCCGCCAACGCAGGCAGCACGGGTCCGACCACGCGATGAGATTCGACTCCGTGCCTAGGCGATGCCTTCTCTGTATCTCGGCACCAATCACGCTCCCTCACCCCGCCACAACCGCCTCACATCAATCCCAAACGACCACACGAGCGCCGCCAGGGTCATCGCCGCGATGACGTCACTGGTGGGAGCCGGAACGACGCGGGCGAGGGCCATGCTCAGGCCGGCGAATTGTCCAACGGCGACACTCTTGCCGCGAAAGGTTGGCCGCAACGGGCCGGCCAGCCACGGCAGCGCCCACCCGGCGGCGACGAACGCGTAGCGCATCAACCCACACGCCAGCACCCACGCCCCGGCCTTCTCGTGTCGCCACACGAAGATCGCCAGCACCAGGATTAGCAGGCTATCGACCTCGACGTCGAACCGGGCGCCGAAGGCGCTGACCAGGCCGGTCCGCCGCGCCAGCCAGCCATCGAGGCCGTCCAGCGCCGCCAGGCACGCGGTAGTGCCGACCACCCACCACGCGATGGCCGCCGTTGGCGGCTCCACGCTCAGGGCCGCCGCCAGTGCGACCATCGCGGCGCGAAGCATCGTTACGTAATTGGCCGGTCCGAATCGCGCGAACGGGTGATACGCAGCGACGGTGGCCACCGCGACCGCCATCATCACGGCGAAAACCGTCGCCGCCTTCCATGGATACCCGGCCGATGCCTGCAGCCACGGTCCGATCACAAAGGAGACGACGACCACGCCGGCAGCGCCGACGCCGCTCGCGAGCAGGACCCGAATGCGAAGAGGCAAGGGCGGCATTGTAACTGGGACAGAATGGGACCAGAGATCTGGTGATTTGGAGATCTGGTGATTTGAGGATTTGGGATCCGGGATTTGGTGACCTGGGGATTTGGGGATTTGGTGATTTGGGAGCGCGAGCGGCAATGAGTGGAGACGCACAAGCGTTCTGGGTGGCTGAGCCCGGCCGCGGTGAGATCAGAGCGGAAGCACTGCGTGCCCCCGGCGGTGACGAGGTCGTGGTGCGTGCGCTGTACAGCGGCATCAGCCGCGGCACCGAGACGCTCGTCTTCGGCGGCCGCGTCCCCCAGAGCGAGTGGACCCGGATGCGTGCGCCGTTCCAGGTGGGCGAGTTTCCCGCTCCAGTGAAGTACGGCTACTCAGCGTCAGGCGTCGTCGAACAGGGTCCCGCGGAGCTGACGGGCCGCCATGTGTTCGTGCTGCATCCGCACCAGACGCGCTTCGTAGTGCCCGCGGCCGCCGTGCACGTTCTGCCGGACGAGGTGCCGCCGTCACGGGCCGTGCTGGCCGCGAACCTCGAGACCGCGCTCAACGGCATCTGGGACGCCCGCCCACACGTTGGTGATCGCATCACGGTGATCGGCGCCGGCACGGTCGGCCTGCTCACGGCGTGGCTGGCCAATCGCCTCCCGGAGTGCGTGGTCGAATTGGTGGACATCAACCCTCGACGCGCGGCAGTGGCGCGCGCGCTGGGTGTGCCCTTCACCACACCCGAAGCGGCCGCGGGTGATGCAGACGTCGTCATCCACGCCAGCGGATCCCCTTCCGGGCTCGCGCTGGCGCTGAACGTCGCTGGGCTCGAAGCGATCATTGTCGAGATGAGCTGGTTCGGCGATCAAGTCGTGACATTGCCTCTGGGAGGCGCGTTTCACTCGAAACGCCTGACCCTGGCCTCGTCGCAGGTAGGCCGCATTGCCCCGGCCCAGCGCGCGAGGTGGGACCATCGCCGCCGAATGCAACTGGTGCTGGGCATGCTTCGCGATCCGGCGCTGGATGCCGTGATCACGGGGGAGAGTCCGTTCGACATGTTGCCGGAGGTGATGGCCGGCCTGGTGAGCGCGCCGGGCGACGCGTTGTGCCATCGCATCCGGTATTGACCATTCGCGACGACAGAAGGAGAGCTCGATGTACTACGTAACCGTGCGCGACCACATCATGATCGCGCATAGCTTCAGGGGCGACGTGTTCGGTCCCGCCCAGCGCCTGCACGGCGCCACCTACGTCGTTGACGCCGAGTTCCGTCGCCCCGATCTTGACGCCGACGGCATTGTCATCGACATTGGCCGGGCCGGCGATGCGCTGAAGAAGGTGCTGGCCGATCTGAACTTCCGCAACCTGGATGACGTGCCGGAGTTCAAGGGACGGAACACCACCACCGAGTTCATCGCGCGCGTCGTGTTCGATCGCCTGGTGGCGGCAATCCGGCGCGGCGACCTCGGGCCAGGCGCCGGCGCCGTCGAGAGTCTGCGCGTGACGTTGCAGGAATCACACGTCGCGTCGGCGTCCTACGAAGGTGGCGTGGGCGCCGCCGCCGATTGATCACAGCCGCAGATTAGGCAGGTTCAGGTGAGGCCACCAGCGGCGTTCGTCGTGCCAGGCTCAATCGCCACGCGGACCGGCGGCTCGATCTACGACCGGCGGATGGCCGATGGCTTGCGCCGGCGCGGCTGGGATATCAGCGTCGTGGAGCTCGAGGCCAGCTTTCCGAAACCGACCGCAGCCGCGGTCAGTGGCGCCGCCGATGCGCTCGCGTCGCTGGCCGCCGGTACGTTGGTGATCATGGATGGCCTCGCACTCAGCGCGCTGCCCGATCTCATCGAACGCGAAGCCGCGCGCCTGCGCATCGTCGCACTCGTGCACCTTCCCCTTGCCGCCGACGTGAGCTTCGATCCCGACAGCCGCGCGCGCTTCGCGGCGGCGGAGCACCGCGCGCTCGTTGCTTCAGCGCTGGTCGTGGTCACCGGCACGGCGACGCTCGACCTGCTGGAGCGATACTCGCTTCCGCGCGGCCGGGTGGTCGTCGTCGAACCCGGCACCGACCCGGCGCCCTTGAGCCGCGGCTCCGGCGGCCCTGCGGTGCGCCTGCTCTGCGTGGCGACGATCAACTCTGGGAAGGGTCACGACGTCCTGCTCTCGGCGCTGGCAGCCGTTCCGAATCGCGATTGGCACCTGGCCTGCGCCGGCAGCCTCACGCGCGATCGCGCCGCCGCCGACCGCGTTCGCGGCCTCGTGCGTCAACTGGAACTCGAGGACCGCGTCACTCTTGCTGGTGAACTGGATGCGGCGGCCCTCGCGGCCTGCTACGACCACGCGGATGTCTTCGTGCTGGCGACACGGCGTGAAACCTACGGAATGGCGGTGGCCGAGGCGCTGGCTCATGGACTGCCGGTGGTGAGCACCACCACCGGAGCGATTCCCGATCTCGTTGGCCACGACGCCGGCCTCCTCGTGCCGCCGGGAGATGTGGACGCCCTTGCCGAGGCGCTGTCGCGCGTCATCGTCGACGCCGGCCTTCGTGCGCACCTTGCCGCCGGCGCTCGGCAGGTTCGCGATCGGTTACCGGGTTGGGAACAAGCGGCCGCCCGGATGGACGCGGCCCTCAAGGGACTCGATGCCCATGACTGATTCCCTCGCCGACTGGCTGCGGCTGCGCGAGGCCGCCGATTGGGAAGCGCGGTCGCCGCGGCTCGTCCAGCAGGTCGTTGATGAAACGGCCCAGACGGCGCCCCATAAAGGGGCGCCCTACAACGTGCTGGACCTCGCCACTGGCACGGGGTCCAACCTTCGTTATCTGGCCGAGCGCCTGCCCGGCCACCAGCGTTGGCTGGTCGTTGACCGAAACCCGGACCTGCTCGCGCTCGTGACCGATCGCACCGCGTCCTGGGCCGCGGCGCGCGGCTATGCGTTCCACTCGCACGCGACCGGTCTGCGCGTCAGCCACGGGTCGCTGGACTGCGAGATCGAAACGCTGCAGCGGGACCTGCGAGAGCTGGACGATGCGGGGTTGTTCGCGGGGCGGCACCTGGTCACCGCATCGGCACTGCTGGATCTCGTGTCGGAGTCGTGGCTGCGGTCGCTCGCCGCGCAATGCCGAGATGTGGGCGCGGCCGCACTGTTCGCCCTCACCTATAACGGCGAGTCGTCTTGTTGGCCGGCGGAGCCCGACGACGACCTGGTTCGGGAGTTGTTGAACCGGCACCAGCACACCGACAAGGGACTGGGCGGCATTGCCGCTGGTCCAGACGCGGTGGCGTGCGCCGAGCGCTGCTTCGCCGCGATCGGATACCAGGTCCGCACCGAGCCCACCGATTGGAACCTGGGGCCGGTCCAGGATGACATGCAGCGCTACCTCGTCGGCGACTGGGCACGTGCCGCCGGCGAGTTGGCGCCGGACCTGCTGCCGCGCATCACCAATTGGCGCGATCGCCGGCTGGCGCACATTCAGGCCGGGCAATCACGCATCGTCGTGCGCCATCACGACCTGGCGGCGTGGCCGGCGACACGGCCATGAGCTCGCAGCCGGCGCCCCGTTTCGGCCTGGCCCAGGTCCGCGACTACTACGATCGTCACACTGCGGCGTTTGTCTCGCACGGACAGGGCGGGGGTGCCGGCGCGATCCATCGCGCGGTGTGGGGGCCGGGTGTCAGCAATCGCGCCCAGGCGTTTCACTACGTCGAGGATCGGATCGCGGAACTCATTCACAGCCTGCCCGCTGTTGCCGGGCGTCCACTTCACATCGTCGATCTCGGCTGCGGCGTCGCCGGCAGTGCGTGCTACCTGGCAGCGCGCCTGCCTGTGCGCGTGACCGGCATCACGCTCAGTCCCGTGCAGGCCCGGCTCGCCCAGACCCGCATCCACGAGGCCGGTCTGTCGGATCGTGTGGTCTGTCTCGAGGGCGACTTCAACGCACTGCCGCCCGAACTGGGCACGGCGGATCTGGCGTACGCCATTGAGTCGTTCGTGCATGGCCCGGCGCCCGATCGTTTCTTCGAGCAGTGCCGGCGGCTGGTCCGACCTGGCGGCGCGCTCGTCGTCTGCGACGACTTCCGCCGGCCCACCGCGGATCCCAGGGCCGCTCGCGCCATCGATCGCTTTTGCCGAGGCTGGCATGTCAACGCACTGCCGAATCGGGAGGCGCTGCAGGCGCTGGCGCGAAACCACGGCTTCGAGCACGACGCCACCGTCGATCTGTCGCCGTACCTCGAGCTTCGCCGTGGGCGCGACCGCGTGCTCGACGTTCTATTGCCGCTGCTCAGGCTGCTGCCGTTGAGCGCCGGTCGCTACGACTACTTGGCCGGCGGAAGCGCGCTGCAGGAGTGCCTTGAGAAAGGGTGGCTGGGCTACGATCTCGTCACTTTCAGAAGTGAGAAGTGAGAAGTTGGAAGTGAGAAGTACGAAACGCTAGATCACGCGCGTGATGACGGGTTCGCTGTCGGTGGCGTGACCGGTGTTGGTCTGGGAATCCAGCTCGCAATCGAACAGCACGTCGCCGCCCATCCGGAACACGCGGTAGCCGGGGCGCAGGCAGTCGCGCAGGCGGGCCTGCGGCGCCAGCCGGATGGCGGGGCGGCCGTCGCCGATCAACACCGGCGCGATGGCAATCTGCAGTCGATTCAGCAGGTTCGCTTCCAGAAACGCCGACACCGTGACGCCGCCGCCTTCGACGAACACGCGGGCGCAGCCGCGCGCGCGCAGCAACTGCAACACCTCCGACACGCCGCCGGGCCCATCGCCGATGCCGACGGCAGTGGCGTCGCCCACCAGGCCCTCCCCTGGCGCCAAGCGTGATTGCTCACAGATATACAGCGTGGGGGCCGCCCCGTCGGTGAAGAGCCGGAAGGTGGGCGCCAGCCGGCGGCCCGGGTCGAAGATCACGCGCAGCGGATGTGGTCCCGTCACGTGACGGGTCGTCAACTGTGGATCGTCGGCAGCCACGGTGCCGGCGCCGACGACGACCGCGTCGCACAAGGCGCGCATGCGATGCAAATGAAGAATGTTGCCGCCGCCGGTGACGAACTGCGAATCGCCCGAATGGGTGGCGATGAAGCCGTCGAGACTCTGGCCGAGGTGGCCGATGGTCATCGGTCGGGCCGGCGTCGCGCTGCAGATGGGGAGGTAGAGATCGAGCAGGTGTGACCCCACGCTGTCGGCCGGCAGGCGCGAGTGCCATCCGGTGCCGGGTCGCCACTCGAGCACGGCGTCGTCAGCGTCACCGGCCAGCGGCTGCAGCGTCGCGCAGGCATCCAGCGCGAACGACCGCGCGCGACCGTCACGCTCCATGGCGCCGGCCATGGCGCTCGCGGCCAGCAGCAGGTGCCAGACGGCGTCGGCGGCCACAGCCGGTGGCGAAGAAATGCTCTCTGGCGACACCTCCCATCACTATGCCATACTCACCAGCGTCTCTTTAACGCGGGCCCGCGAGTCCGAGAAGAGGTGTCCATGACCACATTCCTGCCACTCGGGCGGCGCATGCCGCAGATGCTCCCAACACACTCATGAAACGCTTGCTCAAGGGCGGCCGCGTCGTCGACCCGGCCAACGGACGCGACGGCATCTTCGATGTGCTGATCGACGGCGATCGCATTGCCGAGGTAGGTCAGGATCTGAAGGCCGACGGCGCCGAGGTGATCCAGATTCCGGCCGGCCTCGTGGTGTGCCCCGGCCTCATCGACATGCACGTGCACCTGCGTGAGCCCGGGCAGGAACACAAAGAGACAGTGGCGACCGGCGTGGCCTCGGCGGTGGCCGGCGGATTCACCGCCGTGGCGTGCATGCCGAACACCAAGCCGGTGAACGACAACGCCGGTGTCACCAAGCTCATTCTGCAGAAGGCGGCGGAAGCGAACCTGGCGCGTGTGTATCCGATCGGCGCCGTCTCTCGCGGGCAGAAGGGCGAAGAGCTCGCCGACATCGCGGAGCTAAGAGACGCCGGCTGTGTCGCCGTCACCGACGATGGCTTGCCGGTGGCAACGGCGCTCCTGGCCAGGCGCGCGCTCGAGTACACCAGCATGTTCGACATGCCGGTGATCGAGCACTGCGAAGACCAGACGCTCAAGGGCGACGGCGTGGCTCACGAGGGCCCGGTGGCGGCTTCGCTCGGCCTGCGCGGCATTCCCGGTGTGGCCGAGGCCATCACCGCGGGCCGCGACATCCTGCTCGCCGAGATGACCGGCGGCCATATTCACATCGCGCACATGAGCGCGTGGACCACCATCGAAGCAGTCCGCCAGGGCAAGAGCCGCGGCGTCAAGGTCACTTGCGAGGTGTGCCCGCACCACTTCACACTGACCGACGACATGCTGGCGGCGCCGGTGGCCTACGACACCAACACCAAGATGAACCCGCCGCTGCGCGAGGCCCGCGACCGCGACGCGATGATCGCCGGCATCGTTGACGGCACGGTGGACGTGATTTCGACCGACCACGCGCCGCATCACTACGACGAGAAGAACGTGGAGTTCGACCGCGCCCCGTTCGGCATTGTCGGCCTCGAGACGGCCGTGCCGATCACGCTGGACCGGCTGGTGCACACCGGCCTGATCTCGCTGTCGCGCATGGTCGAGTTGATGTCGGTGAATCCGGCGAAGATTCTTCACGTGCCCGGCGGCTCGCTGTCGGTGGGGGCGCCCGCCGACATCACCATCCTGGCCCTCGACCTGCCGGTCACGGTGGACAAGACCAAGCTCGTGAGCAAGTCGAAGAACACGCCGTTTGACGGCTGGTCCTTCAAGGGTGGTGTGGCCGCGACCATCGTCGGTGGCCGCACCGTCTATGCCAACCCAGCGGTGAAACTGACATAAATGACCAGCAACGCGCGACACGACGAGGTGAGGGCCCGGGCGCTGGAAGACATGCGCCGCTTCGAAGTGGTGATGGAAGGCCACTTCGACTACGGCAACGGCTTCCACGGCAGGCTCTACCTGAACCCGCACCAGCTGTTCCAGTGGCCATCGACGATCTGGCGCGTGGCCCAGGATCTGATCGACGTGATGCCCGTGGACTTCGTGGAAACCGCCGAGGTCGTCGCCGGGCCGGCGACGGGCGGCGCCCTGCTCGCGCACACGGTGGCCGGATTGCTCGACGGCCGCCGCACCATGACGCATCCGCCCTACTCGTTCGCCCCGTTCGGCGACCAGGAAGGCGCGCCGAGCCTGAGCCCGTTCTATGCGCGGCGCATGCGCGGCAAGCGCGTGCTGATTGTGGACGACGTGCGGAATACGGGAACCACGTTCCGCAAGTGCGCCGACCTGGTGGCCGAAGCCGGCGGCATCGTCATCGGCACCATGCAGATCGTGGATCGCTGCGAGGCGTGCGTGAGCCTGGATGTGCCGAACGTGGCGCTGGTCGAATACAAGGCGCCGCCGAATCATCCCGCGGCGTCGTGTCCACTGTGCGCCGCGAAGGTGCCGATTACGAGTTTTTAATCCGGCTAAAGCCGGATGCTACATTCCATGTGGCGTCCGCCTTTAGGCGGACCGATGCCTCGCAGCCAGCAGCTTCTTGATGCGCGCGGCGGCGCGTGCCCTCACCGCGACGGGCGGACGCTTGTTCCCCTCGGCGCGGCACGCGGCTATCGTCTTCCGCAACCGACCGGCCAGCGTTCCGCAACATCCGCATTCGGTGATATGACGCTCGATGGTCTTGCGCCGCGCGGGCGTCAGGTCTCCATCCAGGAACTGCGACACCTCCAGCAGCAGGGAGCGGCAGCGGGCAGACGGGCGTTTGGGCGTGGTCACTTCGCCTGCTCCCCCAACTCCGCCTGGAGTTGCACACGGGCACGGTGCAGGCGAGTCTTCACGTTGTCCTCTGAAATCCCCATTACCTCCGCTACCTCTCGAGTCGACAGCCCCTCCATCTCCCGCATGAACACAATCGCGCGGTAGGGAGCGGGCAGACGGCGCAACGCCTTCCGCAAGCGACGACGAAGGCCGGCATTGTCGGCCAGTTGCTCCGGGTTCTTGCCCGGGTGCGGCGGATCGATGCCGATCGGGTGGTCGGGGCCCGGCAACATCTCGTCCAGCGACTGCAGCCGTCGCGGTTCGTCCACTTTCTTCCGCCTCCCCATCAGGCACGCGTTGCGCACGGTGCGATACAGCCATGGGCGGAAGGCCTCCGGTTCCTTGATGCGGCCAACGTAGCGATACGTCTTGATCAGGGCTTCCTGCATCGCGTCTTCGGCGTCGTCGGCATGTCCGCATACCGAGGTGCTGAACCGCCACGCCACCTCTTGAGCCCGCATCAGCAGCCGTTCGAGGGCCGCTTCGTCGCCGCTGGCAGCCGCGGTGACCAGTCCGGCATATTCGTCCGTCGCCGGGTCCACCGCGCCCGTATGCAAGGGATTCAGCCGCTGCTTTTTGGTGACACTCCTGCCGCCAACTGCCTTTGTCACCTTTTTCGTGGTCATGAATCTTGTCAGGGAGATGATACGACGCCTCTCGACCGTACTCCTGGTGGCCGGGCTTGGGCTGGCTGCGCCCGCCGCGGCCCAAACCCCATCCCCGCTTACGCTTACGCAGGCCATCGCCCGGGCGCGCGCCCAGAATCCCGAGGCTGGGTCGGCAGCCGCCGCCGAGCGGGAAGCCGCGGAGCGCCTGATCCAGGCTCGCGCGGGCTACTTCCCGAAGGTGGATTTCACCGAATCGTGGCAACGCGGCAACCTGCCGGTCTTTGTGTTTGGGTCGCTGCTGGCTCAACGGCAGTTCACCGCCGCCGATTTCGCGCTCGCCGCCCTCAATCACCCGGATGCCGTGAACAACTTCCGCGCCGGCCTCACGGTCGAGCAGTCGCTGTTTGACGGCGCCACCAGGGCCAACGTGCGGGCTGCCGGCATTGGCCGCGACCTGACTGCCGCCGGGCGGCTGCTGGTGGACCAACGCCTGTCGCAATCCGTCACCGACGCCTATGGCCGCGTGCTGATGGCCACCGCAACTGTCCGGTCGGTCGCCGCCGCCGTCGAGACCGCGCGCGCGGATCGCGAGCTGGCGGGCAACCGGCGTGATGCGGGCCTGGTCACCGACGCGGATGTGCTGCAACTCGATGTGTATATGGCCCGGACCCTCGAACAGCAGGTGCAGGCCACTGCCGAAGAGCGAATCGCGCGGGCCCGGCTCAACCAGTTGATTGGCGAGCCGCTGGGCACCGTCTTCATGCTCGAGCCGGTTGTGCCCACGGCCGCTGGCGTCGCCGCCGATTCGGCGACGCTCGAAGCCGAGGCCGTGAAGAACCGTCCGGAGGTCACGCTGGCGACCCTGCAGGAGCAACTCGCGCGTGCCGCCGTCACGGCCGCCCGCGCCAGCTTCCTGCCCCAGGTTTCGGCGCAGGGCGGCTGGGAGCTCAACGGCGGCGGCTGGAACTCGCGCGCCTCGAGTTGGGTGGTTGGCGCCGTTGCGAGGATCAACCTGTTCCACGGCTTCGCCGATCAGTCGCGGCTCGCCGAAGCGCGCGAGCAGGCGACGCGGCGCGGCCTCGAGCGGGGACAGGCGGAGACCGCGGCACGGCTGGATGTGCAGATCGCGCTGGCCCGTCTCGATGCCGCCCGCGCCAGTGAAGCCGTGGGCCGCGCCGCCGCCGACCAGGCGCGCGAAAGCCGGCGCATCATCCGCGACCGCTATGAAAGCGGACTGACCGATGCCGCCTCGCTGCTGCGCGCGGCGGAAGCCGTGCAGGGTGCCGAAACTCAACAAATCGCGGCGCAGGTGAACGTGCTCACCGCAACCGCCGCGCTTGAACGCGCAATGGGAAAGCGATGACCGACATGATTTCGAGACGACACACCCTTATGACAGGCGCCGCTGTTGCGCTGCTCAGCCTCGGGCTGGCGGCATGCTCCGCGCCAACCGACAAGGCGCCTGCCGACGCGGCCGCGCCGATTGCGGTGACGGTCGCACCGGTCACGATGGCGGAAATCGCTGAGGCCATCGAGGCCGGCGGCGTCGTGCAGGCGCGGACGACCGCCACGTTGACGGCGCGCATCCTGGCGCCCGTCCGCGAGGTCCGCGTGTCACCTGGTGACCGCGTGCGCAGCGGACAAGTGCTGATCGTGCTCGATGGGCGCGACCTCTCGGCCGGCGCTCGCGGCGCCCGGGCCGCCGCACTTGCGGCCGGCCAGGGCTCCACGGCCGCCGCCGCCGAACGGCAGTCGGCCGAAGCAGGCCTGGTCCTCGCCCGTGCCACTCACGCGCGGATTGCCGGCCTCCACGCCAAGCGCTCGGCCACCGCGCAGGAACTGGACGACGCGACCGCGTCGTTGCGAGCGGCCGAAGCCCGTGCCGCCGGAGCCGCCGCGAGGGCCCAGCAAGCCGAGTCGGCCATCGAGGGCGCGAGTGCCGCCAGCGAGGCGGCGACCACGACGGAGTCGTTTGCCGTCATCACCGCGCCGTTCGACGGCGTCGTAACCGAGAAACTGGTCGAGACCGGCAACATGGCGTCGCCCGGCGCGCCGCTCCTCCGAATTGAAGACACGCGCGGCTTCCGACTGGAAGTGCGCGTAGACGAGTCGCGCGTCGGCCAGATTCAACCCGGCGCCACGGTGCCGGTCGCGCTCGATTCGGGTGTTGGCGGCGCCACCACCACGGTCAGCGGCACGGTCACGGAGATCAGCCGCGCCGTGGACGCCGACACCCGCGCGTTCCTCGTCAAGGTGTCGCTGCCGGACTCGTCCGGCCTGCGATCGGGACTGTTCGGGCGGGCGAGGTTCGCAGGGACGACGCGAAAGGCCCTGACCGTGCCGGCAGACGCCATCGTCAAGCGCGGCCAGGTGACCTCGGTATTCGTCGTCGACAACGGCGTGGCGCGATCCCGGCTCGTGGACCTCAGGGGCAACGAAGTGCTGGCCGGCCTCTCCGAGAAAGAGTCGGTGATCGTGGCTCCGGCCCCGGGGGTTACTGACGGCCGCCGCGTCAGCGTGGGAGGGCGGTAATGGCGCGGACTTACGGCGCGGCCGGCCAGATGGCGGCGGCGTTCATTCACTCGAAACTGACACCGCTCTTCATTCTCGCGTCGATGGCCCTCGGCACGCTGGCGGTGGTGGCCCTTCCGCGCGAGGAAGAGCCGCAGATCATCGTGCCGATGGTCGATGTCTTCGTGCAGATGCCGGGCGCCACGCCCGCCGACATCGAACAGCGCGTGACGCGGCCGATGGAGCAACTGCTGTGGGAAGTGCCCGGTGTGGAATACGTCTACTCGACCTCGAGCCCGGGCCAGTCGATGGTGGTCGTGCGCTTCAAGGTGGGTGAGGCTGAGGAAGCGGCGCTGGTCCGCCTCAACCAGAAGCTGGCGGCGAACGCCGACCGCATCCCGCCCGGAGTCATTGGACCCATCGTCAAGCCGCGGTCGATCGACGACGTGCCGATCCTGGCGGTCACGGTGTGGTCGGAGCGCTACGGCGATGACCAGCTGCGGTCGCTGGCCGCGCAACTGCGCGACGCCATCGCCGAGGTCACCGACGTATCGGAGGTGATGCTCATCGGCGGACGGCCCCGCCAGGTGCGCGTGGACATCGACCCGGCGCGGCTCTCGGCCTACGGGCTGGATCCCCTCGCCGTGCAGCAGGCCATCGGGCGCACGAACGCGCTCGGCACCGCGTCGGGTCCGGTCGCCGCCGGCCAGATGACCGGCGTTGAGGCCGGCAGCCGCCTGCGCACCGCCGATGCCGTGCGCAACACGGTGGTGACCGCCGCCGGCGGACGACCCGTGCTCGTGCGGGACGTCGCCGACGTCGTTGATGGCGACGCCGAGCCCTCGTCGTACGTCACCTTCCAGTCGGGCGAGTCCGGCGCTCACCCCGCGGTGACGATCTCCGTCGCCAAGCGCAAGGGCACCAACGCCATCGATGTTGCCCATCACGTCACGCAGAAGCTCGACACCCTGAAGGGATCGCTGGTGCCGTCGGACGTGCACCTCACCGTCACGCGCGACTACGGCGAGACCGCCGCCGAAAAGAGCAACGAACTGCTGTGGCACATGCTGCTCGCCGTGCTCTCGGTGTCGGCGCTGATCTGGCTGGTCCTGGGCCGCCGCGAAGCCGCGGTGGTACTCATCGCGATTCCGGTCACGCTCGCGCTGACGCTGTTCATGTTCTTTCTCTACGGCTACACGCTGAACCGCATCACGCTGTTCGCGCTGATCTTCTCGATCGGCATCCTCGTGGACGACGCCATCGTGGTGGTCGAGAACATCGTGCGGCACGCGCGGATGAGCACCGGGGAGTCGGGCGGGCTGGCGGCGATCGCCCTCCGCGCCGTCGACGAAGTGGGCAATCCCACCATCCTGGCCACGCTCGCCGTGGTCGCGGCGATCCTGCCGATGGCGTTCGTCGGCGGCCTCATGGGGCCCTACATGCGGCCGATCCCGATCGGCGCTTCGGCGGCGATGCTGTTCTCGCTCGTCGTTGCGTTCGTGGTCACGCCCTGGGCGGCCGTGCGGCTCCTCAAGCCGGAGACGCACCACGACCATGGCGAGGAAGACCTGTTGACGCGGCTCTACCGCCGGGTCATGGGGCCGCTGATTGCCAGTGCGCGGATGCGCGCGATCTTCCTGGCTGGCGTGGCGGCGCTGCTGCTCGCGGCCGTCGCCTTCGTCCCGCTCAAGCTGGTGACGGTGAAGATGCTGCCGTTCGACAACAAGAGCGAGTTCCAGGTGATGGTGGACATGCCGGAAGGCACCGCGCTCGAGACGACGGCGCAAGTGGCGTCGGCGCTGGCCACGGCCACGCTGGAAGACCCCGCTGTCGTCAACGTGCAGCACTACGTCGGCGCCTCGGCGCCGTACAATTTCAACGGCCTCGTGCGTCACTACTTCATGCGGCGCGCGCCGCACCTGGCCGACCTGCAGGTGAACCTGGTCGGGAAAGGCGAGCGCAGCGAGCAGAGCCACGACGTGGCGAGGCGCGTGCGCGAACGCCTGCTGCCAGTTGCCAGACAGTTCGGGGCCACGATCCAGGTCGCCGAAGTGCCGCCGGGCCCGCCGGTGCTGCAGACGCTGGTCGCCGAGGTCTACGGGCCGGACCCGGTGCGGCGCACGGCGGTGGCCGCGCAGGTGAAAGCGATCTTCGAGCAGACCCCTGGTGTCGTCGATACCGACTGGTACGTGGAGGAGCCGCACTCGAAGGTCCAGCTGGCGGTTGACGGGGAAAAGGCCGCCGCGGCGGGCCTGTCGGCGGCGGCGGTGGCCGCGGTGGTGCGCATGGCCGGATCGGGAGAGTCCGCGGGCCTGCTCCACGACGACCAGTCACGCGAGGACGTGCCCATCGTGGTGCGCCTGCCGCGGGCCGATCGCAGCCTCGAGGCGATTCAATCCATCCGGCTGAGCGGCACGAGGCCGGTCGCCGTGGGCGAACTGACCACGGCCGTGCGCACGCCGGAAGATGCCAGCCTGTATCACAAGAACCTGCAGGCGGTGACCTACGTGACCGGCGACCTGGCCGGAGAGAACGAGAGCCCGGTCTACGCCATCCTCCAGATGAACGAGGCGCTCGCGCGCCTGGAGCTGCCCGAAGGCTACGGGCTCGACGTCTTCAACGCCACGCAGCCGTTCGACACCTCGAAGTACGCGATGAAATGGGACGGCGAGTGGCACATCACCATCGAGGTGTTCCGCGACCTCGGCCTGGCCTTCGCCGCCGTGCTGCTGCTGATTTACGTGCTGGTGGTCGGCTGGTTCCAGTCGTTCAAGACACCGCTCCTGATCATGGCGGCGATCCCGTTCTCGCTGGTCGGCATCCTGCCGGCGCACGCGGCGATGGGCGCGTTCTTCACCGCCACGTCGATGATCGGCTTCATCGCCGGCGCCGGCATCGTCGTCCGCAACTCGATCATCCTGGTGGACTTCATCGAGCTGCGCCTGCGCGACGGCCTGCCCCTCGAGCAGGCGGTGGTGGACGCCGGCGCGGTCCGGTTCCGGCCGATGGCGCTCACCGCGGCCGCGGTCATCGTCGGCGCGGGCGTCATCCTGTTCGATCCGATCTTCCAGGGCCTCGCCATCTCGTTGATGGCGGGCGAAGTGGCCTCGCTCCTGCTGTCGCGCATGGCGGTGCCGGTCCTGTATTACATGGCGGCGCGCCGCGAGCACGCCGCGCCCATTGCGATGACCCAGCCGTTGGAGACCCTGTCATGAGCACACGAGGCAACGTCGCCTGGAAGTTCCCGCCGAAGGTGGTGCTGGTCGCCGTGGACTTCGGCGACGCGTCGGCCCGCGCGGCCGCCCTGGCGGGGGCGGTGGCGACGGCATTCGGCGCCCGGCTCAGCGCGATTCACGCCGAGCGGTTCGACCCGCCGCCGTACTTCACGCTCGAACAGATCACGAGGCTGGAAGCCGAGCGGCGCCTGTCGGAGACCGCGGCCGCCAGTCACCTCGCCCAGTTCGTGGCGGCGGCGACGCCGTGGCCGGTGGAGGCACGCATCGCCGACGAGCCGCCGGTTGACGCCATCCTGCACGCCGCCGCGTCAGCCGACCTGATTGTCGTCGGGACCCATGGCCGCAGCGGGCCAGGCCGCTGGTGGCTGGGATCGGTGGCCGAGCGCATCGTGCGCGGCGCCGCGGTGCCCGTGCTGGTGACCCGCGCCGGTGGCGCGGCGGCCCCGGTGGGCTTCGACCGAATTGTGCTGGTCGGCGAAGGCATCGAGCCGGCCTCCGACGGGCTGCTGGTGGCCCAGGGACTGGCCGACGCCTTCAAGGGCCGCGTCATTCCCGGCGGATCGGTCACGCGCTGCCAGCCCGATGTCATGGAGGGCGCGTCGCTCGTCGTCATGGAGATGGGGAGCAGTCACGCGGCGTGGTCGATCACCGACCCGGTGGCGAAAGTGCTCGGCGCCTGCGAGCGACCGGTGCTGTTCGTGCCGCCGCACCAGCAACCGGCAACGAAGAACTAAGATGGACGGAGAGCGATATGAACGTTGAACAAATGCTGAGGATGATTGCCGGTGGCTTCGTGGCCGCGAGCGTGCTGCTCGGGATCTACGTCAACCAGAACTTCCTGTGGTTCACGCTGTTTGTGGGACTGAACCTGTTCCAGTCGGCGTTTACGCAGTGGTGCCCGATGATGGCGATCTTGCGGAAGGCCGGCGTGCGCGGATGATCAACGCCCTGATCTTCCTCGTCGTGTGGGTGGCCCTGCAGTGGTGGGTGCTGCCGCGTCTCGGCGTGCCGACGTGAGCGGTTCCTCACCCGCGCGGGTCGCGGGAAGGTGAGCCGGGACCGCCCAAGGACGGCTGCTAGGCACGGTTGGTCATTCGGGCGACTCCCTGTACGCTGAGGACGCCCGGATGCCCGCTCCCGCCAAACCCGATCTTCGCTCCTCGTTGGAAGCACTCTACGCCGGCTACAACGTCGAGCGTGCCGTGGCCGATCCGGTTTGGATCATCCACCGATACCACCAACCCCACGACCGGGAAGTAGTGGGCTTCATCGCCGCGGCGCTGGCATTCGGCCGCGTCCAAAGCGTGCTCAACTCCATCGAGGGCATGCTGCAGGTGATGGGGCCGTCGCCGGCGGCGTTCGTGCGCGCGTTCGATCCCGCTCGCGATCGAAAGCAGTTCGACCACCTGGTGCACCGGTGGACGAAGGGCGCCGACATGGCGGCGCTGGTCTGGGTGATGCACCAGATGATTCGCGAGGCCGGGTCGCTCGAGGGGTTCTTCGCTGCCGGCCTGGCAGCCGGCGCGGTCGACGTCGGCGACGCGCTGCAGTCGTTCTCGACGCGTGCCCTGGCGCTGAATCAGACGGCAGTCTACGGTCGTTCGAAGCCCCAGCCCGGTGTCGCCTATTTCTTCTCCCGTCCCTCGTCCGGCGGCGCCTGCAAGCGGCTGAACCTCTTCCTGCGCTGGATGGCGCGGAAGGATCAGGTGGACCTCGGCGTGTGGTCGCGCGTGCAGCCCGGCCAGCTGATTGTCCCGCTCGACACGCACGTGATTCGCGTGGGGCAGTGTCTGCGCCTGACGAAGCTCAAGAGCCCGGGTTGGCGAATGGCGGCCGACATCACCAAGTCGCTGCGCGGGCTCGATCCGATCGATCCCGTGAAGTTCGACTTCTCGATCTGCCACCTGGGCATGATGAATGCGTGCGGGTTCGGCAAGAAGCAGGGCGATTCACAGTGTCCACTTAAAGGATGTTGTCGTCCGTAACTGACTGTTAAACATCGTCTTGACATGGCATCTGTGCAATGTGCATATTGAGATATGGCCACCAAGACGATCTCGTTGAAAGTAGAGGCATATAACCGGCTCAGCGCCGCCCGCCGCTATCGCGACGAGTCGTTTAGCGAGGTGGTGATGCGAGCGACCTGGCCCGAGGACACCATTACCGGCAGGGCCCTGCTCGACCTGTTGGGCGCCCGGCGGGTCCACTTGCGTGCCGACGAGTTGGACCGTATCGATGAACTGAATCAGCGTGATGTACCGCCCGAGGACAAATGGGCCGGGCGCTGATCCTCGAGAGCACCTTTCTAATCGATCTCGAGCGCGCGCATCATCGCGGCGTCCCCGGCCCAGCGGTGGCCTTCCTCGAGCAGAACCACGACGCGCGTCTCTATCTTCCGTTTGTCGTGGCTGGCGAGATAGCTTCAGGTATTTCCATGCGGGACCGCGCGCGATGGGAAGCCTTTCTAGCTCCTTTCTACGTGCTGCCGCCAACGCCGGAGGTGAGCTGGCAGTTCGGCCGCGCCTATCGCCACCTCCGCGACAACGGCAACCTGATCGGCGCGAACGACCTCTGGATCGCCGCGACCGGACTCGCCTACGAGATGCCGGTCGTGACGAGAAACGTCGAGCACTTTCGCAGAGTGCCAGGGCTCGAAGTCGAGAGTTACTGAGTCGGTTCGACCCGACTAGCTCCTGAAATCCGGCCGCAGATTCCACAGATTTCGCCGATTCAGAAACGGCAACCGCAGTCCGCAGACGCGTGCCCCAGCTGCAACGGCCCGCGTCGGCCTCCGGCCGACCGGCGGTCCGGCGAGGCCCGGAGGTGAGTCCGTGAGTGACTTGTGATGACTCACCTCCGGGTCTCGCCGGGCCTCCGTGTGGCGCCGGCGCAGCCGGCGCAGCGGGCCGTTCGCCTCTGCGTCATCGGCGTCATCTGCGGCTGACTTTCTGACAGGCACGTTCGGCCCGTGGAATAATTCCTGCCATCGTCCAAACACCCGATGTGCTCGTGCTCGGCGGCGGACCGGCGGGTTCGAGCGCCGCGCGGTTGCTCTCCACGTGGGGGCACTCGGTCCGCCTGATCACGCGGCCGGCTGGGGAATCGCGCCTCGCGGTCTCCATCCCCCCAAGCTGCCACAAGCTCTTCGATGCCATCGGCGTCGGCGACGCCATCGAGCGCGCGGGGTTCGTGCGTTCGACCGGCAACACCGTGTGGTGGGGCCGCCCGGAGCCGCGTGTCGAGACGTTCGCAGACGGCGCGCGCGGCTGGCAGGCGAGTATGCACGTCCTCGAGCGCGTGCTGCTCGAACAGGCCGCCGCGGCCGGCGTCGCGATCGAACACCGTGCGATCGGCGCAGGCGACCTGGAGCCGCAGCTCGCCCGCTTCGTGATCGACGGCACCGGTCGATCGGGCGTCCTCGCGCGCCTGAACAGCGTCCGCGTCTATGACGATGGCCCGCGCACGGTCGCCCTTGCCGCCTCGTGGACGCGCGACGGCGACTGGCCGGTTCCAGACGACACGCACACGCTCATTGAATCCTATGAGTCCGGCTGGGCGTGGTCGGTGCCTACTTCTCCCGGCACCCGTCACATTGCCGTGATGGTGGACCCGCAGCGGTCCGGCCTCGTCCGCGATGCGCCGGCCCGAGAGGTATACCTGGCGGAGATCGCCAAGACATCGGCGTTCAGGGATCTGGCGAGCGCAGCCTCGTGCATCGACGGCCCGTGGGGCTGGGACGCGTCGGGCTATCGTGCCGTTCAGTACGCCGGCGACCATTGGCTCCTCGCCGGCGACGCCGGCTCGTTCATCGATCCCCTGTCATCCGCCGGCGTCAAGAAGGCGCTGGCGTCCGGCTGGCTGGCGGCGGTCGCCGTTCACACCAGCCTGACGCGGCCGGCGATGCGCGCGCACTCGCTCGGCTTCTTCTCCGGTCGGGAACAGGAAATCGAAGGTCACTACTCAAGGATGAGCAGGCTGTTCCTGGCGGAGGCGGCGCCGACGCATCCGCATGCGTTCTGGCGCGATCGATCGGATTCGCCGGAGGCTGCCACGCACGTCGACACCGCTGCCGTGCGCGAGGCGTTCGAACGGCTCAGGTCGGCCACCAGCATCCACTTGAGCCTGGGCGAGGCGCGAATCGAGCCGCACCCGGCCGTTCGCGGCCATGAAATCGTCCTCGAGCCCGCCATCGTCTGCGACGATGGCCCGATTCGGTTCGTCCGCGGCGTGGATGTCGTGGCGCTGCGGGACCTGGGGCCACGGTTCGCTCAAGTCCCGGACCTGTTCGACGAGTACTGCCGGACGATCGGTCCGGTGGCGCTGCACGACTTCTTGTTCGCGCTGGCCACCGCGGTTGCGCGACGCTGGTTTGTGTCACAATGAGCGCCAAATTCACGGACTTGGTGATCTCGTGATTTGGTGATCTGGCGATTTGCCCACAAAGAGGCCCGACGTGACGAAGGCGACCCGAGCAATTGCAGTGATGGCAATGCTGCTGGTGACCGTGCTGGCTGGTGCGGTTTCGACCCAGCAACCGGCCGCACCCACGGCCAAGCCCGACGACGGCATCCCCATTACGGACGCCACCGTCCGGAAGGCGTGCGGCACCTGCCACAGGCCCGACGACAAGGGCCAGATGTCGCGCATCTCGTTCCAGCGCCACACGCCGGAAGGCTGGCAGACCATCATCCAGCGGATGGCCGCCCTCAACGGGCTGAATATCGATCCGCAGACCGCCCGCCAGGTGGTCAAGTACCTCTCGGACAATCTTGGCCTCGCGCCTGAAGAAGCGAAGCCGGCCGCGTTCGAGGTCGAGCGCCGGCTGATCGACTACAAGTACTCCGCCAGCGCCGACGCCGAATCGACCTGCAACCGGTGCCACTCGATGGGGCGCGTCATTTCGCAGCGGCGCACGCGCGGCGAGTGGGACCTGCTGATCGCGATGCACCGCGGCTGGTATCCCCTGGTGGACAACCAGGTGTTCCGCCGCAACGGTCCGCCGCCGCGCGACCCGTCTGCCGACGGCCGTCCGCCCGACACGCGCCAACCGGTGGAGAAGGCGCTCGATCATCTCGCTCCCGCCTTCCCGCTGAAGACGCCCGAGTGGACCGCGTGGTCGGCCACCATGCGGCCGGCCAGGCTCGACGGCACGTGGACGTTGAGCGGCTGGGACGCCGGCAAGGGCGCCATCTACGGGCGCGTGACGATTGCCGCGGATCCCGCGGCGCCGGACGAATTCACGACGTCGATCACGTACCGCGTGGCGCGAACGGGCGAAACCGTGACGCGCTCGGGCCGGACGGTTGTCTACACCGGTTTCCAGTGGCGCGGCCGCTCGACTACCGCGGCAGGCGCCGACTCGGCGATGCGCGAAGTGATGTCCGTCGATCGCGACTGGCGGCAGATCGAGGGCCGCTGGTTCACCGGCGGCTACGACGAGGTGGGCCTGGACGTTCGGCTCGAGCGCGTTGGCGCCGAGACGCGCGTACTCGGGACCGATCGTGCCGCGCTCAAGCAGGGCGCCGCCGGCCAGGAGCTGAAGATCTACGGCGCCAACCTGCCCTCGTCGTTGCGCCCTCAGGACATCGACCTCGGCCCCGGCCTCACCGTGAGCCGCATTGTCAGCGTCACCCCTGACGTGGCGGCCGCCGCCATCGACGTCGCCGCCAACGCATCGCTCGGCGCGCGGGATCTGTACGTGGCCGGCGCGTCGAAGTCGAAGGCCGTGGTCGTGTACGATCGCGTCGACGCCATCAAGGTCAAGCCAGACTGGACCATGGCCCGTGTCGGCGGCAGCATGTTCCCGAAGATGCTCGCGCAGTTCGAGGCGTGGGCCTTCCATAACGGCGCCGACGGCCGTCCCGACACGCCGGATGACCTGAATCTCGGCTTGGTGGATGCGGCCTGGAGCATGGAAGAGTACGCGGCCACCTACGACGATGACGACGTGAAGCACGTCGGGACGCTGGATGCGGCGACTGGACGCTTCACGCCCAACGTCGACGGTCCCAACCCGGTGCGAAAGGGCAGCCGCAACAACATTGGCGACGTGTGGGTGGTGGCCAAGTACGCGGCCGAGGCGAGCGGCGGCAGGTCGGCGGCCACGATCCGTGCCCGCGCTCACCTGCTCGTGACCGTGCCCCTGTACATGCGCTTCGACCGATCGGCCGGGGGGCAATGATTCTTGGCCTCCGGGAGTTCCACTCGTTCGAAGCGGCGGGCCTCCGGTATCTCTACCTGGTCCCGAGCGCCGCGGTGTTTGCGCTGGACGACTGTTCCGAGGCCGTGTTGCAGGCCCTTCGCGCCGGTCCGCAGCCGCTGACCGACCTCGCGCGCGACTTGTCGGACCGTTTCGACGCGGCCGAGGTGGCCGACACCATCGCCGAACTCCAGCGGGTCCGCGCGCTGGGGGAGATGCGCGACAAGCCGTCGGTGCCGGCTGCGCCGCTGCCGAAGATCGTGCCGCTGCGCCCGGTCCCGCTGCAAACGCTGGTGGTCAACGTCACCAACCAGTGCAACCTGGCCTGCACCTACTGCTACGAGTACGGCGAAGACAAGATCGTCGATACCGAGAACGGCCAGCAGCCGAAGTTCATGAGTGAGGAAACGGCGCGCGACAGCGTCGAGTTTGCGCTGCGCGAATCCCGGGAGAACAAGCACGCGCACATCACCTTCTTCGGCGGCGAAACGCTGATGAACTTCCCGGTGCTCAAGGCGACGATCGGTTATGCGCGCCAGCGGGCTGCCGAGGTGGGCAAAGAGTTCGACTTCAGCCTGACCACCAACGCGACGCTGCTGCAACCCGACGTAATCGAGTTCCTGGCCAACGAGCGCGTCGGCGTCACCATCTCGATCGACGGTCCCGAGGAGATGCAGGACAAGTTCCGCGTCTTCAACAACGGGCAGGGCAGCTATGCGATGGCGGCGCCGAAGATCAAGGCGCTGCTGCAGCGGCATCGCACGCGGCCCGTGGGCGCGCGCGTCACGCTCACCCGCCAGACGCTCGATGTGCGGCGCATCTATCAGCACCTGACCGACGACCTCGGCTTCTGGGAGGTCGGCTTCGCCCCGGTCACGACCGCGCCCGGCCGCGACTACGCGATTTCCGATGGCGGCTTCGATCACCTGCTCGAGCAGTTCCGCGCGCTCGCGGCCGACTACCTCGAGGCTTCGCTCCAGAACCGGCACCACGGCTTCTCCAACGTCCGCGAGACGTTGCAGGAAATCCACCACGGCCACGCCAAGGCGTATCCGTGCGGTGCGGGGATCGGCTTGATGGGGGTGTCCACCGACGGCCGCGTCGCCCTGTGCCACCGCTTCGCCGGCTCCGACGATCACGGCCTCGGCACCGTGAAGGACGGCGTGTCGTGGGAGCGCCAGCAGGCGTTTCTCGATGCCCATCACATCGCCAACAAGACCGACTGCTCGACCTGCTGGGCGCGACCGATCTGCGCCGGCGGCTGTTATCACGAAGCCAATACGCGTTACGGATCGACCGAAAGTCCCAACCTGCACTACTGCGAGTGGATTCGAGGCTGGACGCACACCTGCCTCGAGATTTACGGCGAGCTGGCCGGGAAGAACCCCGCATTCCTCACGCAGTTCGACGACGAACCGACGGAGAAGGTGTCATGAAGCATCTCACTGCGATCAATCGCAAGGCCGCGCGGATGGAAGAGGTCACCAAGGACGTGGTGGCCCTGCAAGGGCCGCCACAGCAACCGGAGCCGCCGCACATTCCAAACGGCTGCTCGCTGGTGTTCTCGCCCGGCTGGGAAGCGGACCGCAACGGCGGCACCGCCGGGCTGTGCCAGCCCGTGGAGCGCGACCTGTTCGACTGTCACATGGGCTGCTACTGGCCGGCGCAGGTGCCGGACCAGTTGAACCATGCGCCGGACTGGACCGCCAAGTGCGCGGCCGCCCAGAAAGACTGGCGCAAGATCGACCTCATCTTCCCGGACGAGAAGAAGTGATGGCCATGCGATCCCGTTTCGCGCAGGTATTGATCGTGCTGGCGCTCGCGTGCGGGGCCGTCACGGCCCACGCGCAGCGTCCGGCGCGCGGCCCCTCCCCGGCCGGCGGCGATCACCTGCTCTACATCGGCACCTACGCCGGCGACATCCAGATCATCGATGAAACGACCGAACAGAAGATCGGCGACATCAAGCTGCAGACGGGCATTCCGCGCTCGCTGACCCTGTCCCAGTCGCGGACCAAGTTCTACGTGCTCGACTCGACGCTCGAGAAGATCGAAGTGGTCGACATCCCGACCCGGACCACGCTGTCTACTTTCACGCTGTCGGAAGGCAACAAGCAGGTACGGATTCGCGGCCTGCAGGTGGATCCGCTCGAGCGGTTCCTGATCCTGCTCACGCGCTCGGCCACCAAGCAGATCGATCGCTGGGAGATTGGCGACATTTCACTGCAGCTGTACGACCTCGCGCAGAAGAAGATCACCCGGACCATTCCCTGGCCCAAGGGCGAGGAACGCGAGGGCGTCAACATCCGCTTCTCTCCCGACGGCAAGCTGCTGTATTTCTTCGGCGACGATGTCCTGATCCTGGAGACGCAGAATTTCACCGAGGTCGATACCTGGGCGTTGAGCCAGCCGATTGAGTCGGGACTCGGCCGCATCAGCTTCGGGCAGGTCGATGATTTCAACGACGACCCCGGCTTCTTCACCGGCTTGTTCACGATCCAGGATCCGGTCCAGAACCGCCGCATCATGGGCATCGGCCGGGTCAACCTCGTCGGCAAGAGCATCGATTTCACCCCCATCGGACCCGCCGAGGGCGTCGGCTTCGCGATGACCGCCGACCGCAAGCGCGGCTACGGGCTGATGCAGCAGATCGGCCGCTACGAGTTCTGGGCCTTTGATGTCGCGCAGCGGAAGCTGATCAGCCGCACCGAGTTCGAGGGGCGTCCGCGCATGGCCCTCCGCGTGTCATCGAACGGCCGCCTCCTGTACGTGTTCCAGGCCGGCGCCACCATCGACGTCTATGACTCGACGTCGTACAAGCTCCTGCGCACCATCGAGATGAACGCCGACCAGACCACCAATCTCTTCATATTGCCCAAGAAGTAAGCACGTGGACCGACGAGCGTTCGCCTATCTCGTTCCCCACTGGCGACGCCTCGTTCTCGTCCTGGTCATCAGCCTCGTGAGCACGGCGGCGACGCTGGCGATGCCGTACCTCTCGAAAGATCTCATCGACACCGCGCTGGTCGGCCGCGACGCCGCGGCCTTGCGGCGCATTGTCCTCATGTTCGCCGTGCTCGGTGTGGCCGGCTTCGCCCTCAACGTGGTGAGCGGCCTTCGCTACACCCGGGTCTCGGCGGAGATTCTCTTCGACATGCGGCTGTCGATGTATGCGCACCTGCAGCGCCTGTCGCCGCGCTTCTACGCCCGCACCCGGCTGGGCGACATCGTCTCGCGGCTGAACAACGACATCAGCGAGATCCAGCGCGTGGCGGCGGAGGCGGCGCTGGCCTGGGTCGGCAACGTCCTGTTCCTCGCCGGCAGCCTGGTGATGATGGTCTGGCTCGACTGGCGGCTGTCGCTGGTGGCGCTGGCGCCGCTGCCGATCAGCCTGATCGCGCTGGGCGTCTACCGCCGGCGCCTGGAGGGCCGCATTGCCGACCTGCGCCAGCGCAGCAGCGACATCGGCAGCTTCCTGATCGAGACACTGCAGGCGACGTCGCTGATCGTCGCGTCCAACGCGCAACAGCGCGAGCGGACGCGGTTCAGCGGATTGAACGGCGCCTTCATCGACGCCTTGATGCGCATGCAGCGCGTCACTTACTTCGCCGGCGGGTTGCCGGGCACGGTCTTGTCGATCGGGTCCGCGGTGGCGTTCTTCTACGGCGGTCTTCGCGTCATCGACGGCACGCTCACGCTCGGGACCATGGGCGCCTTCCTCGCCTACCAGATGCGGGTGTTCGCGCCGGCGCAGGCGCTGATGGGGCTGTATGCCAGCCTCACCACGGCCAAGGTGTCGTGGGGGCGGGTGCGCGAGATTCTCGATGCGCCGGTGGACGTGCAGCAGCGCCCCGGCGCCCGGCCGTTGCCCGAGTGCCGCGGTGAGGTGGCGTTCGAGGCCGTGACCCTCGGCACCGACCGTCAGTCGCGCGTGCTCGACGCCGTCTCGTTCACCGCGCAGCCGGGCGAGTGCGTGGCGCTGGTCGGCGGCAGCGGTGTCGGCAAGAGCACCATTGCCTACCTGGCCACGCGCCTGCTCGATCCCGACAGCGGCGTCGTGAGGCTCGACGGCCATGACCTCCGGGATCTCGAGCTCGAACACATCCGGAAGCACGTCGTGCTGGTCGAGCAGGAGCCGACGCTCTTCTACGCGAGCGTGGGCGACAACATCCGGTACGTGCGGCCCGGGGCGTCTGACACGGAAGTGAAATGGGCGGCCGAGGCATCGGGCATCGCGCGCTTCGTCGAATCGCTGCCGAACGGCTACGCCACCCTGGTCGGCGAGCGCGGCCTGGCGCTCTCGGCCGGCGAACGGCAACGGATTGCGCTGGCTCGCGCGTTCCTCGCCGACCCGGCCGTGCTCGTGCTCGACGAGCCAACTGCGGCGCTTGACGCCGTCTCCCAGCGGCAGGTCATCGACGGCTACCAGGCGGTGATGAAGGGCCGCACCACGCTCCTGATTACCCATCGCCGGGAGCTCGCCATGGCCGCCGATCGCGTCATCGTCCTCGAGGGCTCGCGCGTGGTGGACGAGGGCCGTCCGCACGAACTGGCCGCCCGGCCCGGTGTGTTTGCCCGGCTCTTCGAGATCGAGCGGCCCGCCGGCATCGACGCATGAACCGTCCGGTCCGCGTCGTCGTGATCGACAGCGGCGTCCATGCCGCGCATCCGCACGTGAACGGGGTGGGCGGCGGCGTCGGCATCGATTCTTCTGGTGACGTCCACGCCGATTACGTGGACCGCCTCGGTCACGGCACGGCGGTCACCGCGGTCATCCGCGAAAAGGCGCCGGCTGCGGAGCTGCTGATTGCGAAGGTGTTCGATCGCGAGCTGGCGGCGAGCGGTCAGGCGCTCGTCGCCGCCTGCGAGTGGGCGCTCCAGCAGGGCGCCGACATCGTGAACCTCAGCCTCGGCACCACCAATCAGCAACACGCGCTGGCGCTCACGTCCGTGGTCTCCAGGCTTCGCGAAGCCGGCGGCGTGGTCGTCGCCGCCGGTGCGCAGGACGGCGTGTCGTGGCTGCCGGGCACGCTGCCTGGCGTGTGGAGCGTGACGCTCGACTGGACGCTGCCGCGCGAGGAGTGCCGAGTGGCGGCGCACTCCGGCGACGACGTCTCGTTCCTGGCGTCCGGCTATCCCCGTCCTATTCCTGGCGTGCCGCCGGAGAAGAACCTGAAGGGCCTCAGCTTCGCCGTCGCCAACGTCAGCGGCCTGCTCGCCGCCTTGCTCGAGCGGGAGGGCGGCGCCGATGCGGCCGGCACGCTCGCGCGGGCCGTGGCGACCGGTTGGACTGGGCGAATCCGTTAGTCGCGCCGAAGCGCGATCAGCGGATCGAGGTAAGTGGCGCGGCGCGCCGGCCAGACGCAGGCGCCGACGGCGACCACCGCCAGCAGCAAGGCAATCCCGCCGATGGTCACCGGATCGCCGGCGGTGGTCTGGACCAGGAGCTGCGAGCTCTGGAACAGCCGTCCCACGCCGTAGGCGCCGGCGACGCCGATGGTGAGCCCGATTGCCAGCTGCACGAACGATCGTCGCAGGAACAGCCACGTCACCTGCTTGGACTGGGCGCCGAGCGCCATGCGGACGCCGATTTCCTGCGTCCGTTGCGTCACCGAGTACGCCGTGACGGCATAGAGACCAACCGCCGACAGCGCCAGCGCGATGAACGCGAAGATCGCGAACATCGATCCGAAGATGCGGAATGGCCAGCGCGCCTGCGCCAGCGACTGATCCATCGTCTGGATGCCGAAGAGCGGCAGGTCGGCATCGATGGCGCGGACCTCTTCGCGCAGGATGGGCGCCATCGTGTTCGGATCGCCCTGGCTGCGCACCAGCAGCGTCATGAACGCGCGCGGGTCGGTGCGGAATGGCAGGTAGGCCACCGGGTCGGGATCCGGCAGCTGGAAGTCGCGCTGCCGCACGTTCGGCGCAATGCCGACGATGGTGGCGGTGAGCGAGACCGGAATGCCGCCGGCCGGCGCCGCGCCGCCCTGCAGATCGATGCTCAGGGTGAGGCGCCGGCCGACCGGGTCTTCGTTGGGGAAGTGCAATTGCGCGAAGCGCTGGTTGATGATGGCGCTTTCGCGGCCGGTCATGCCGTCTTCGGCGGTGAGCCCTCGGCCGCGGATGAGGGGCGCCGCGATGGTTTCGAAGTAGCGCGGATCGACCGTGAGCATGGTGACGTTGGGCGCCTGTTGGCCCTGCTCGAGCGGCTTGCCGTCGAGCGTCAGGCGGCGGAGGAAGCCACCCTGCATCGGCGCGTTGCTGGTGACGGTGACCGACTCGATGCGGTTGTTGGACTTGAGCCGCTCCTCGAGATTCTGGTAGAACGCCAGGCGCTGTTCGAGGGCCGGATACTTGCGTTCGGGCAAGGCCAGCCGCATCACCAGCAACTTCGAGGTGTCGATGCCGAGGTCGAGGCTGTAGAGCGTCAGGAAGTTCCGCATCATGAACGCCGCGCCGGCCAGCAGCACCACTGTGAGCGCCAGTTCGCCGACCATCAGGGCGCCGGTCCAACGGCGGGCGCGCACGCCCGCGGTGCCCGACCGCCCGCCTTCCTTGAGCACTTCGTTGACGTCGGTCTTCGAGATGTGCAGGGCCGGCGCCAGCCCGAACAGCACGCCCGTGCCGAAGCAGATCGCGGCCAGGTACGCGAACACGCTGCGATCCATCGTGAACTGGATCCAGTACGGCCGCCCCACATCCTGGGTGGCCTGGTCGAACAGCCGGATGCCGACCAGTGAAATGGCCAGGCCGATCGCCCCGCTGATCAACGCCAGCAGCACGCTTTCGATCAGCAACTGGCGGACCACCCGCCAGCGGGTGGCGCCGAGCGAGATGCGCACCGCGATCTCGCGCCCGCGCTGCGTCGATCGCGCCAGCAGCAGGTTGGCCACGTTCGCGCAGGCAATCAGCAACACGAAGGCCACCGCGCCCATCAACGACAGGAACACGGCGCGAATCGGACCGCCGTTCATGAACTCATTGAAGGTCTGCACCTTCGGCTGCACGTCCTTGTTGGTGTCGGGGTAGTCCGCCGTCAGCTTGCGGCCGATGTTGATCAGTTCGCTCTGCGCCTGGTCACGGGTGGCGCCGGCCACGATCCGGCCGAAGACGGAAAGGCCGCGCGCATTGCGCTTCTGTTGCTCCAGTCCGGAGATCAGCGCGAGCGGCTGCCACAGGTCCGCGTTCTGCGGAAACTTCAACCCCTCGGGCATGACGCCGATCACCACCGACGGAATGTCGTTGACCCGGATGGTGCGGCCGATCACATTCGGGTTGCTGCCGTAGCGGTTCCGCCACATGCCGTGCCCGATCAGCACGACGGCGACCGCGCCCGGGCGGTCGTCTTCAGGAAGAAAATCGCGACCGAGCGCCGGCCGCTGGCGCATCACCTTGAAGGCGTTGGCGCTCAAGTAAGTGCCGCTGAATTGCTCCGGCAACTGACCCTCATCGCTGACGTTCGCCGTCGTGCTGGTAAACGCGGCCAGCGACTCGAAAGTGCGCGTCGCCTCGCGCCAGTCCCGGAAATCCAGGTACGACACGCCCATCTCGCGGTTGCGCACGGGATCGAACGAGCGCATGGCCATCACGCTGTCTGGTTCGTCGATCGGCAGGCCGCGGATCAGCACGGCATTCACGAACGTGAACACCGTGGTGTTGACGCCGATGCCGAGGGCCAGCGCCAGCGCGGCCACCATGGTGAACCATTTGTCCTTGACCAGCAGGCGGGCGGCGAAGCGAAGGTCTTCCCAAAATCCCATGGCGTGCCCTCTCCGGCGTTCGAGACCCTGATGGCGTTAGACACCGTTACGGAGAAATGCGGAGCCGGGTTCCGTTCGGTTACGATTCTGGCCATGACTATCCGCCGCGCCACGGCCGCCGACGCCGCTGGACTGGCCGCCCTGGCTCGCCGGACATTTTTCGACACGTTCGCCTCGGCCAACGACGCCGCCGACATGGCCATCCACCTGGAGCGCGCCTACGGCGTGCCGCAACAGACCACCGAGCTGACCAGCCCCGGCATCATCACCCTGCTGGTGGAGGAGGGCGGCCAGGCCGTGGCCTATGCGCAGTTGCGGACCGGCGACGCTCCGGACTGCGTTCGCGGTCAGCGGCTAATCGAGCTGTGGCGTTTCTACGTGACGCGCGAGTGGCATGGCCGCGGCATCGCGCAGGCGCTGATGGATCGCGCGACCGCCGAGGCCCGGGCCGCCGGCGCCGGCACGGTGTGGCTGGGCGTCTGGGAGCGCAATCCGCGGGCCCTGGCCTTCTACGGCAAATGTGGTTTCGTCGATGTCGGCGAACACGTATTCTTGTTCGGCACCGATCCGCAGACGGATCGCGTCATGGCCATGCCACTATGAAGAAACGCCGAGTCATCGGATTGAGCATTGTCGCCACCGGACTTATCTGGTTCCAGGTGGCCGGGCGCTTCGAGGCGCGGCGCATCGACGAGCAGCGCGAATCACGCGCCACCACGGCCCCGCGCACCGCCGCCTTGCGCATCGACAGCGATCGCCTCATGGAGGCGGTGACGACGCTGTCGGATCCGAAGTTCGAGGGTCGTGCCGCCGGATCCCCGGGAGGGTTGGCGGCGCGGGCGTGGGTCCTCGAGCGTTTCAAGGGCGTCGGGCTGCAGCCCGTGTCGGGCAGCTACGTGTTTCCATTCACCTTCACGCGCATGACGATGAGCGGCCGCGTCAACGGCGAGGGCGCCAACGTCGTCGGGCTGTGTCTCGGCACCGACACCAAGGCGCCGGTGTTCGTGGTGTCGGCGCACTATGACCACCTGGGCGTGCGCGACGGCGCCATCTACCAGGGTGCGGACGACGACGCGTCGGGCATTGCAGTGATGCTGGCGGTGGCCGAGCACTGTCAGCGCACGCCGTTCCGGCGGACGGTGGTGTTTGCCGCCTTTGACGCGGAAGAGGCGGGCCTGCAGGGCGCGAAGGTGTTCGTGGCGTCGCCGCCGCTGCCGCGGAAGCGCATCGTCCTTAACGTCAACCTCGACATGGTGAGCCGCAACGACAAGCGGGAGATCTTCATTGCCGGCACCCATCATTGGCCGCAACTGAAAGCGCCGCTCGAGGCGGTCGCCCGCCGGGCGCCCATCACCGTGTTGTTCGGCCACGACAAGCCGGTCGCGATCGCGGGCGGCGTGGACGATTGGACCAACCAGTCGGACCACGGACCGTTCCACGCCGCGCAGATTCCGTTCATCTATTTCGGCGTCGAGGACCACGCGGATTATCACAAGCCGACCGACACCGCCGACAAGATCAACCGCGGGTTCTTCGTCGACGTGGCAGAAACGGTGCTCGACGCCGTGCTGCAGCTGGACGCGGCCACCACGGTGGTGCCGCCCAAGTAGCCGGCCGGTCCACGCCCGGAAGGGGGAGTCATGGAGCAGGCGTTCTTTGACGCGGTGAAGGGCGGCAACCTCGACGAGGTGCGGCGGCTTGTTCGCGACCGGCCCGCCCGCGCTGGCGCGCGGGACGCCAACGGCGTCTCCGGCATTCTCATCGCCATCTACCACCGTCGCCCTGAGGTGGCCGCCGCCCTCGTGGAGATGGGCGCGCCCATCGACATCTTCGATGCGAGCGCGTTGGGCCTGGTCGACCGTCTTACGGCGTTGGTGAAGGAGGACCCGGCCCTGGTGTCCGCGTTCGCGCAGGACGGCTTCTATCCGATCGGCCTGGCTGCATACTTCGGCCATCTCGACGCGGTCCGCGCCCTGATTGCCTCCGGCGCCGACGCTCACGCCGTGGCGAGGAATCCGTTCAAGGTGCAGCCAATCCACGCGGCCGCGGCCAGCCGTAACCTGGAGATCATCCGCGCGGTGCTCCAGGCGGGCGGCGATCCGAATGTCCCGCAGCAGCAGGGCTTCGTGCCGCTGCACGAAGCTGCGTCGAGCGGCAACCGCGAGATGGCGGAGCTACTGGTGGCCTACGGCGCCAATCCGAGGCTGCCGAACGACGCCGGCAAGACCAGCATCGACCTCGCGAGAGAGAAGGGCCACCCCGACCTTGCCGACTGGCTCGACAAGGGATGATTGGGGTCAGGTCAAGAAAATCACAGTCTGGGATGATTGGGGACAGGTGCCGGTCAATCACCCCGAATGCCTGAGACTCTTGAGGCGCCGCAAGACCTTGGACATCGAGTTTGGGTGCAGACCCAGATGCTCAGCAATCTCTGACAGCCGATATCCGTGAACCACGTGTGCACGGCGAATCATCGCGTCGCGCTTGTTTCTGGAGAAGCCCACGTCCTTGAACAGTTCCTCTACGGGTGGCCGCGCTAGAGATCTGTATGCCCGGGGAAGCGCGATGTGCGCCATCGATTCACCGATGTGCCGTCGAACCGCCGACTCAAACGCCGCTGAGCCCACCACGTCCGCGCCGGTCGCGTCGTTGGTCGCCTCCGGCGATTTTACAAAGGCCCGGTACAATGCTTGTGCTGCGGCCCGGCTTCCGCAACCGAACACCCACTCCATCCAGTCGAGGTGGAGAAACGGATGCGGCTTGGCCAACCCGGCGGTAGCCCGGTAGCTGCTCCAGGCCCAGTCCTCTGGATTTGTCACCAAGCCTGCGACGACGGGATTCATCGCGACGTATCTCACAACCGTCCGCAGATACAAATCGCTGTCGACCAATCGCGAAGTGAACCGCCCTTCAAAGACGTGACCCGTTCGACGGTGACGTCGGTTCACATGCTGCGTGTACACCCCATTGATGTAGCGCATTGCGGCCGACAGGGTCCCTCTCGGCGTGTCGAGTACAAGGTGATAGTGATTGTCCATCTCGACGTCGGCCAGAACGCGAACCTCGTACCGCTCGGACGCGATGGCTACGATGTCGAGAAATCGCTGGCGGTCAATCGCGTCGTCATAGATCTGTGACTTGCGATTCCCGCGAGACATCACGTGATAGATCGCGCCGTTGAGTTGAAGTCGGGGACGCCTGGCCATGCCATCCCCACAATCAAGACGGTTGCCGCCAGAATTATCCTAGATTCAGGCCAGATCTTGAATTGCCTATGTGTCGAGTAGTCAAAAACCGACAGCAGGCGCAGCCTTCGGCGTTGCAGAAACTGCGGACCGCAGGAGTTCGGGCTGCCCTGTCCCCAATCATCCCAGACTGTGATTTTCTTGACCTGACCCCAATCACCCCTGGGCGAAGTGCCGGTAGGCGGAGAGGGTGCCTTCGACGAGGTGCTCGACGTCGAACCGGTCGGCGACACGCTGGCGTCCCGCCTCGCCGTAGGCGCGGCGGGTGGACGGGTCCTTCAGCAGCTTGATGATCTCCACGGCCAGTGGCGTCGGCTCGCCCGGCTCGACCAGCTCGCCGGTCACGCCCGGCACTACCGCCTCGGGGATGCCGCCCGCGCGCGTGCCGACGACCGCCAGGCCCATGGCCATCGCGTCGAGCACCGCCGACCCCAGGCCCTCGGTGATCGAACTCATCACGAACAGGTCGGCCGACTTCATCAGCGACAGCACGTCTTCGCGAAATCCCGGCAGCAGCACGTGTTTCTCGAGCGACAGGTGCTTGACCTGCTTCTCCAACGCCGCGCGCAACTCGCCCTCGCCGAAGATCACCAGGCGCGCGTCCGGCACCTCCCGCAGCACCGCCGGCATGGCGTCGATCAGGTACTTCTGGCCCTTGTGCCCGACGAGGGCACCGACGTTCACGATCACCGGCACGCCGTGCGGCAGCCAGTACTCCGCGTGCAGGTCCGCCGCCTGCCGATGTGCGATCTTCCCGACGTCGATGCCGTCGTGCACCACGACGATGCGGTCCGTGGGAATGCCGTCGTGGACCAGAATGTCGCGGATGGCCGCCGACGCGGCGATGAAGCCGTCGACCTGCCGGTACTTCCACTGCGAGAACGCGTTGCCTTGCAGATGAAAATCCACGCGACGCGAGACGACGAGTTTCGGGCGCGGCACCGGCGCGCTGAACGACAGGCCCAGCGACGCCATGGCCACCGCATGCGGGTCGTGGGCATGCACGATCGCCGGCCGCCATTGCCGCACGATCCGCGACAGCTTCCAGGCCGCGGCCAGGTCGATCTCGTTCACCGGCGCCAGCGGCACCAGGTCGGGACCCTCGGACGCGCGTCGATAGAGCTCACCCTCGGGGTGCGCGACGAGCACCGCCCGGTGACCTCGCGCCCGAAGGCCGAGCACGGTCAGGAGGACTTGTTGCTGTCCTCCGCGCCACGTGCGCGCGGTGTCGATGTGGAGGGCGAACACAGTTCCCAGAGTTTCGCGAACTTGAGGCCGACGTACCGCGCGTTCATCGCGGAGACGATCAGCCCGGGGACCCCGTCGCGGAAGCCGCCACGGAGCAGGTAATTACGGAAAAACGCCGCCGGCGGATGCACCGCCAGGTCGAACCAGCCCGCGCGCCGCCCGTCCTCGAACATCTGGCGCGCCGCCAGCGAGGTGTAGCGGTCCATCGTCTGCAGGTGATGCGCGAGGTCGCGGTAGGCGTAGTGGAGAAGCTCGCCGCGCAGGTCGATCACCGGGCCGTCGGCCTTGACCGACTCGTGCACGAGATGCCCCGTCCACCGCGCGCGCCGGCGATCGTAGAGGCGCAGCTGGTAATCCGGGTACCAGTCCGTGGATCGAATCCAGCGGCCAAGGTGAAACGTGACGCGCGGCACCCGATAGCCCGGCGCCTCCGGACCGCGCTGCAGCAGGGTGCGGATCTCGCCGGCAAGCGCCGGCGACACGCGCTCATCCGCGTCGAGCGAGAAGATCCAATCGTGACTGGCCTGCTCGGCGGCGAAGTTCTTCTGCGCGATGTAACCGGGCCACGGCCGGACGATCACCTGGTCGGTGAACTCGCGGGCGATGGCGGCGGTGTCATCGGTGCTCTGGCTGTCAACGACGATGATCTCGTCGGCCCACGACAGGGACTCGAGCGCGGCCCGAAGGTTGGCGGCTTCGTTGAGGGTGATGACTGTGGCCGTGACGGGCACGGCCACAGTCTATCGGAGAAGGGCAGCGGCAGATTGACGCAGATTATGCCGTCAGGATCCGCACTAGAACAGGGGCGACTGCTGGACGGCGGTGTAGTTGACGACCGACTTGGCGTATTCGACCAGCGCCAGCAGTTCGCTGTTGCGGGCGACGTTGAGGTCGCGCTGGGCCTGCAGCACGAAGAAGCTGCTGGTCATGCCGGCCTGGTACTTCTTCTCTTCCGCTTCGAGCCGGCGTTCGGCCAGCACGCGCGACGACCGGGTCGCGTCCACGCGCTTGGCGTTGGTCTGCACCTGGCGGCCGTACTCGCGGACCTGCGTCGATACCTGCAATTCGAGGCTCTGCACCTGCCGCTCGGCCTGCGTGTTCTGCAGCCGCGCCCGCGCCAGCTGCGCTTCCTGCGTGGACTTGCCGATCGGATAGGCAATGTCCACCTGGAGCGACCAGCCGGGGAAGTCGCCGGCGAACGTGTTGCCCAGCGTGCTGAAGTAGCTCTTTTCGACGCTGGTCAGGATGTCGCCGGTGGGGAAGCCGGTCTGGGGATCGCGGCCGCGCGTGACCTGCAGACCGCCCGTGGCGCGGGCGTTGTAGTTGACCGACGCGGAGACGTCGGGCAGCGACTGGTTCTTGAAATAGCGGATGTTGACGTCGTTGACCTCGAGGTTCTTGCGCGCCGCGACGACGTCGGTGCGCTGGCCGAGCGCGTTCTTGATCGCGCCGTCAATGTCGACCGCGGTCGGCTGGAAGGTGACCGAGTCGGTCGGTTCGATGCGCGCCGCCCAGAAGTCGGCCTGGCTGGGGTTGAAGACGAGCGCGCGCAGCGTGTCTTGCGCGCGGTCGATGGCGGCCTCGGCGAGAATCACCGACTCTTCGCGCGTGGCCACTTCGGCCTCGGCCTGGACGATGTCGAGCGGCGCCATGGTGCCAATCTCGACGCGGGCGCGGTTGTCCTTGAGCGACTGCTGCGCCAGTTCGAGCGACTGCCGCTGCACGGCGAGGTTGCCGAGGGCGTACATCAGGTCGTAGTAGGCGTTGCGCACGTTGCGCACCGTGACCGCGATCGACTGCTGCAGCTGGACGTCGGAGATTTCCTTGTTCTTCTGGCTGACCAGCAGTTGCTGGCGGGCGCCATCGATCCGGAAGTTCCGCAACAGCGGCTGGGTGTAGGTGGCGCTCACCGACGAGTTCAACTGCGGATTGAACGTCGAGAACTGGTTGTTGGTCGTGTTGCGGCCGTTGTTCCAGCGCACGTCGTAGCTGCCGCCGTACCAATTGGTGAGCGACGAGACGCCGAAGTTGAAGAGCGACTGGCCGTTGGTGATGCCGCTCGCGGTGCCGCCCGACAGGATGTTGGTCGACGGCTGCGTCTGGTCCGACGTGCTGATGGTCGAGACGAAGTTCGGCGTATACGCGGCCTTGAACTGCGTGATTGAGAGCTCCTGCAACTGAGGGTTGTAGCGCTGGACCTGCAGGTCGAGGTTCTGCTCGATCGCGGTCGCCACGGCATCGTCAATGCTCATCCGCCGGACCGGGCCTTGCGCCGGGGGCGTAGCGGCCGTTGTCTGGGCGTGGACAGGCGACAGCCCAAAACCGGACACTATCGTCGCCACGAGGCCGGCCGTCACAACCGCCCGGGCGCAAAAACGCTGGTCAAAACGCATCACACTGCTACTCCAATCGAAGGTCAACCGCTGGCCTGAACCCGGGGTGACAGCAAAAGCGGTACCGCTGGCTCACACGCCGGTTCTCCATCATAGACGTCATGGGGCCGACCAGGGTTCGGTAAGGGTGTTTGAAACAGCCGCCGTCGCGGCCCGAACTCAGCCCGCTATGGCGGCCAAGCCGCCGCGCACGGTCGAGGATGCCGGGCGCTTCGGCGGGGCGGCCACCGTTGCGACTGGGGCAAGTGGGTCACAACGGTGGCCGATATACTACCGATCGATGACTGAATCCGACCTGCTGACCCTGTTTCGCCGCTCGGGCGCGCTGCTCGACGGCCACTTCCGTTTGTCGTCGGGGCTGCACAGCCCCGGGTACCTCCAGTGCGCGTTGGTCCTCCAGCACCCCCGTGATGCCGAGGCCCTCGGTGCCGCCTTGGGCAATGCCGTGCGCGCGCTGGGCGCCGCCACGGTGCTCTCGCCGGCCCTCGGCGGCATCGTCATCGGCCAGGAAGTGGGCCGCGCCCTCGGCGTCCGCGCCATCTTCGCCGAACGCCAGGACGGCACGCTGACGCTGCGCCGCGGCTTCACCCTCGAACCGGGCGAGAAGGTGCTGGTCGTCGAGGACGTGGTGACCACGGGCGGATCCACCCGCGAGACCATGGACGTGGCGCGCGCCGCCGGCGCCGTGGTGGTCGGCGCCTGTGCCGTCGTCGATCGCAGCGGCGGCAAGCAGGGACTCGACGTGCCCTTTCATGCGCTGCTGCCGATGGTGGTGCCGACGTATCAGCCGGATGACTGTCCGCTCTGCCAGCAAGGCCTGCCGGTCGTGAAGCCGGGATCGCGCGCGAAGTAACACGTGCCCCGTACGCTGAAGCTCACGATCGCCTACGACGGCTCGGCCTACTCCGGCTGGCAGCGGCAGACCAACGCGCAAGGCATCCAGGCCGTCATCGAAGACGAGATCGCCACCATTATCGGCGCGCACAATCCGCTGGTGGCGGCCGGGCGCACCGACGCGGGCGTGCACGCCGCCGCGCAGGTGGCCAGCATCACGATCGATCATCCGATTGCGTGCGAGCAGCTGCTCAAGGCCCTCAACGCGCGGCTGAAGGCCGGCGACATCCGCATTCGCGCGGTCGAAGAGACCTTCGATCGGTTCGATGCGCGCATCTACGCGAAAACCAAGACCTACCGCTACGCCATCTGGAACGGCGCCGCGCCCAGCCCGTTCCTCCGCCACGTGGTGTGGCACGTCCCGTATGTCCTGGACCTCGAGCGGATGACCAAGGCCGCCACGGCGCTCGTCGGCGAACAGGATTTCGCCGCCTTCCAGGGCCGCGGCCAGGACGTGAAGACCACGGTGCGCCGGGTCTTGTCGGCGGAACTCCTCGAGATGAACATCGACACCGATCAGCCGGTCGCGGTGTCGCCCCTCGACGCGGGCTCGCGGCAGCGCGACGCACGCCTGTTGCGCTTCGAGATTTCCGGAACCGGGTTCCTGCGCCACATGGTGCGCACGATTGTCGGCACGCTGGTGGATATTGGCCGCGGCCAGTTGGAACCGGACGCCATGCGAACCATCATCGATTCGCACGATCGCGCGCGCGCCGGGCAAACCGCCCCCCCGCACGGGCTGATGCTTTGGAAGGTTAACTACTAAGTGCCTAGGGTGTCCGCCTGCGCGGCCGCAGGCCGCTACGGCGAGACCGCGCCGTAGCTCGCCGAAGTTTCAAGGCGAGCGAAGGCGGGCCTATGCGTCGGTGCCGGGTGCCTGGTGCCGGGTGCCGGGCGCCTGCTGCTGAGGTTTTCCCATCCACAGCGACAGCAACCACATCACGAACGCGGCGCCGACAATGACGATGGCGAGCCGGACCAACGACGCCAGGTCCCTCAGGTCGAGCGCCGGCCCGCGATAGGTCATCAGCACGCTGCCGCGGTCGGTCGCCCAGTGCCACGCGGTGTGCGCGACGAGCGCCGACATCAGGATGGTGCCGATGCGCTCGGCCAACCCGTATCGGAAGATCACCGCCAGGACCGGCACCATCACGAGCAGCACCGCCAGCTGGCCAATCTCGACGCCGACGTTGAACGCGAGCAGCGACATCACGAGGTGTTCCCCCGCGAATTGCAGGCGCTCGCGCAACAGGAACGAAAACCCGAACCCGTGCACCAGCCCGAACGCGAACGTGATCATCCAGCGCCGATCGAGCCTGGCGCCGACGATGTTCTCGAACGCCATGTAGACGATCGAGATGGCGATCAGCGTCTCGATCAGCGGCGGGAACCACAGGCTGTCGGGCGCCATCCCGTAGGCGGAGGCGATCAGCGTCACCGAGTGCGCGACCGTGAACGCGGTGACCACCACCGCGAGCGGCCGCAGCTTCCGGAACGGGATCACGAGGCACAGCAGGAACAGCAGGTGGTCGGTGCCGTCGAGGATGTGGAAGAAGCCGTCGCGCGCGAACAGGTAGAACGCCTGGTGCCACCGCGGATCGAGGTGCACGATGCCGGTGTCGGCGTGTACGTCGAAGGCGCGTTCCGGCTTGCCGGGCTGCAGGAAGCGGAGGACGACGTTCACCTGGAGGCCGAGGCGGGTGAGTCCGGGCCGGATCGCGAAATCCGACTGGTCCGAGGTGATCGGATACTCGAATGCGACGTCGAGCATGCCGTCTTCCCAGTAAATCTGGGTGCTCTGGTCGAGCCGGGCGCCCGTCATCAGGTTGGCCAGGGCCTCATCGTAGGAGGCAAACGACTTGTCGCCGGGCAGCGAGACCCGCAGGGCGGCCACCTTCGACAGGTTGACGCGCTTGCCGTTCTCGTAGACCTCGACGAAGTCGCCAATCCACAGGGTCGCGGCGTGGTCGAGGGCCGGCTCGATGCGGGAGAAGTCGAGGAACCCCCCGGCCACGGTCGGTATGTCGATATCCCGCATGGACTTAAGCGGGGCCCTGATCAGCAGCGTCAAGGTGGACCCGGCGGGCCTGACGAACCCGAAGACGGTCACCTCGTTGGGAACCTCGTGGGCTGTGAGGGTCGGGGCAAGGGCCAGAAGCATGGCCATCACCACGGTTAATCGGCTCAATAGTTTGCTGGTCGTCACGGCGCTCGACACGGTTATCGGTCCCAAGTATACTGGCGCCCGCTTTAGAGGCACTTCTTGAGAGGGGAGCCAAGATGGACCGGGTTACGAGAAATCGCAAGCTTTACGTAGGCGCGGCGTTCGTCGCGATCTTGCTCGCACTGGGTGCGGGCCAGGCACTGCTCGACAACGTCTCGGCGCAAGCCAAGCAGGCACCGAAGTTCGAAGTGGATCCATTCTGGCCGAAGCCGATGCCCAACAACTGGGTGCTCGGGCAGACGATCGGCCTGACGGTGGACGATCGGGATCATGTGTGGCTCATTCACCGCGGCAACGATCCCGGCAATCTCGATCGCACGGAGATCGGTCAGCCAACGGCCGACGGTCCGCGTGTCAGTGAATGCTGCATTCCGGCGCCGCCCGTGCTCGAGTTCGACGCGGCGGGCAACCTGGTCGGCAGCTGGGGCGGTCCCAACAAGGCCGGCGGCTATGAATGGCCGGAGTCGAACCACGGGATCGTGGTCGACCACAAGGGCTTCGTGTGGATCGGCGGCAACGGGGCGGGCGACTCGCACATCCTGAAGTTCACCCGCGAGGGCAAGTTCGTGGCGCAGTACGGCAAGGCCTACGCCCGCAAGGGCGCGAACTTCCGCGAGGCCACGCCCGCCGCCGCCGGCGCGCCGGCCCGCCCGGCCGGTCCGTTCGCGGCCAACAGTCTGGACATGGAGAACTTCGGGCGCGTCGCGAAAATCTTCATCGACGCCAAGGCGAACGAAGGCTACGTGTCGGACGGCTACCTCAACCACCGCGTCGCGGTGATCGACCTCGACACCGGCAAGATCAAGCGCATGTGGGGCGCCTACGGCGAGCCGCCGACCGACCTCACGCTGCCGCGCTACCAGCCGGGCCAGGCGCCGTCGAAGCAGTTCTCGAACCCGATGCACTGCGCGGAAGTGTCGAACGACGGCTTCGTCTACACCTGCGACCGCATCAACGACCGCGTCCAGATCTTCACGCGTGAAGGCAAGTTCGTGAAGGAAGTCTTCGTGGCGCCCAACACCCTGTCGGACGGCTCGGTGTGGGACATCGCGTTCTCGAAGGACGCCGGCCAGCGCTTCCTCTACATGGCCGACGGCGCCAACGAGCACGTGCGCGTGTTCGACCGCCAGTCCATGACCGAGCTCTACAACTTCGGCTACGGCGGCCGCCAGCCCGGGATGTTCCTGGGCGTGCACAGCATCGCCACCGACTCGAAGGGCACCATCTACACGACCGAAACCTACA
>JBAZYO010000017.1 GCA_041659285.1 Vicinamibacterales bacterium
GGTTGTTTCTGACGTCATTGACGCTAGTGATATCGACTTCAGTGTGGTCCTGGTCGAAGGCAACCATCTGTTGAATGAGCAAGTTAATGTCGGCTGAGCCAGCAAAATGACCATCGGCAAGCTCAAACTTCTCAATTTTCGAAGTGGTTGAAGCTTGGTCTGTGATTTTGATAACGTCACCGGCACCTTGACTCAAGTAGAGGTCGCTGCCTTGCATGTAGAAGGCAACATCTTGAGTTGTTATACCGGTACCGAAGCGAATGGTGTCCATGTGGTCAGAGACTCTTCCTTGGTCATTGACAGTATCAACACCGTCCCCCTGGGAGAAGAGATAAGTGTCGTTGCCATAGCCGCCGACTAGACTGTCGTCGCCTGTGCTACCAGAAAGAGTATCAACTCCGTTTTTCCCTTCCAGGTAGTCGTTGCCTGTTCCGCCAGTCAAGATATCGTTGCCAGTGTCTCCGTAGATGCTGTCATTGCCATCATCGCCAGCAATTGTGTCATTACCACCGGCACCGATAAGAATATCGTCACCAGCGCCGCCGTGGATGTCATCGCTGCCAACTCCGCCATCGATGTGGTCGATTCCATCACCGCCTAGAAGAACGTCGTTGCCAGTGCCACCAGAGATTGTGTCATCGCCAATGCCGCCGTCAATTGTGTCGATGCCAGTTCCACCAGAAAGAACGTCATTGCCAGCCATTCCATAGAGGAAATCAGCGCCAGAACCGCCGTCTAGATTGTCATCTCCATCACCACCATCGAGGGTGTCGTTACCGCCACCTCCGACTAAGATGTCGTTGTCATCCATGCCATAGAGGGTGTCATTGCCAGTTCCTCCATCGAGCGAATCGGCACCAACGCCGCCTTCAAGATAGTCAACACCAGCTCCACCGGCAAGAACATCATTGCCATTGTTGCCATAGAGGAAGTCATTGCCAGAGCCACCGTCTAGCGAATCGTTGCCGTCACCACCATTTAGGTCGTCTATTCCGGTGCCACCAAGGAGATTGTCATCTCCTTCATTGCCGTAGAGGAAGTCGTTTCCTGAGCCACCATCAAGGGCATCCATGCCAATGCCGCCGTGTAGGGTATCAACTCCGGCTTCACCGAATAGAGTGTCATTGCCATCTTGGCCATTCAGCGCGTCGTTACCATTGCCACCATAGGCGAGGTCGTCTCCAGCACCAGCATTGATTGTGTCGTGGCCGTTTTGACCATAGATTCTGTCAGCGCCGATTGTACCAGCTAGGGTGTCATTGCCACTTGTGCCGTAGATGTCTTGACCAGGCGGTGTTGAGACAAGAGTGACGATGTCGGCGTAGCTGATATTGGAGCCATCAGAGAACTTAACCAGCTCGATATGTCTACTGGTATCGGCGCTCAAGAAGCCTTGAACAAGAACACTCTCTGCTGATTGAGTGAAGCTGATGCGCAGGTCTTCGCCTTCCGCAGCGAAGAGAACATTAGGCCTTAGTGCGCCTAACTCAATGGCATCGTTGCCACCGCCAAGTACCCCAGCACCGTCGTCGATTGTGTCAACGCCATCGCCCAGGTTGAAGACATAAGTGTCATCACCGATGCCGCCAGAAGAGAAATCATTGCCTAATCCGCCGACAAGGACATCGTTGCCGTCATTGCCGTTCAAGGTGTCTGCTCCGACATATCCATTAAGAATGTCCTCGCCGCTTCCACCGTTGAGGGTGTCGTCGCCGTCATCGCCATACAAGAAGTCGTTGCCAGCATCACCACTCAGAATATCGTCACCCAAGCCGCCTGAGAGGTCGTCATTGCTCAGACCGGCAGCGATGGTGTCGTTACCATCACCGCCATTTATTTGGTCGCCAAATCTGCTGCCAGTAAGAACATCATCGCCAGCTGTTGAGCGAGAAGCATCAGCAATTTGCTGAATTTCAGCGCTATCAACAAGAATAGAGCCGTCAGAGTTGATGAAGGCACCGATGTTCTTTAGTCCAGCCCCATCCAGCTGATTGACTAGGGTGACTGTATCACCAGGAGCAAATCCCAGAGTGAAATCAGAACCAGAAGCTCTGACTGTGACTTGGTTTGTATCTGCAAGGTTCAGAAGTTGGATAAGGTCACCGGCACTACTATTCACGCTTTGAGCATCTTCAATGATGGTTGTGGAACCGCTGCCTTCAGCAATATTGAATGCACTAGAACCACTACCAGAGTGAATAATGTCATTCGTGCCGACTGACATTGTCACGTCGCCGCTGCCGAGCAAGAACGTACCATTGCTGCCAGTGTGAGTGATGATTTCTTTTGCGGCAGAGAAGCTGCGATCAACAGTTGCATCTGACGAGCTGTCAGATACATTGACTCCTCGCTGAATCAGATCGTTGAAGGCAACGTGCGAGCCATCAGAGAATGCGAAGTCACTGATTGACTTCGCAACAGCAGATGCATCTAGTCCATCTTTCAGAGTCAAGACTGCTGCACCCAGGCTGTCGGTTAGAGTCAGATCTTTGCCAGCTGATGACAATGTAAATTCATCTACGGAAACAGCACCAGAAAGAACGACTGAATCATATCCATTTGCACCACTACCAGCTGTTTGCTCGAAGATTTGCAAGCCAGAAACACCTGAAGCAACAGTTATCGTGGCGTCGCCTGCACCTCCAAAGATGCTGCTATTTGATGATGCATTTATGTTAGCCAAGCCGGTGCCAACATACACAAGGTTGTCGCTGCCAGTATCGTTTAGTGTTGTCGTGCCAGCGCCGAAAAGAATAGTGTCGAAGTGACCGCTGTTGTTGATTCTTTCATTAACTGTGGAACCAGACCTGTCAATAGTGACATTGTCGAGAGAATTGTTGATTGCCAATACTGAAATGTCGAGAAGCTGTTGGACGGTGAGTGATTGGCCACCAGCGAATGTGAATGTGCTTACTTGGCGAATACCAAAAGGATCAAGCGTTTCACCTTCAATGATGACCTGTTCGCCTGTGCTGAGATCAATCTGAAGAGTAGTTTCGCTTGTGAATGAAGCGAGAATATTGTCTTCTGTAATACCAGCGCCGAAAATTAGAGTGTCATTACCATTGTTGAAAGCTCCGCCAAGTGCACCATTTTCTTGAATAATGGTAGTGCCTGAGCCAGCTCTGATTGTTATTGCGTTAGTTCCGAAATTAGAAACTATTGTACTGTTGTTGCCAGCGATTATTGTGTTGTCACCAGCACCAGCATTGATGTAATTGTTGTTGCCGCGGTCTTCAATAGCGTCATTGCCAGAGCCTTCGTACAACTGGCCATTGTCTCCAATAACAGTGGTGATTTCTTTCCAGGTAGCGAATCTACGATCAATGAAAGGACCGCCAAAGAATGGATCTGTGAAAGCAATTACGTGAACGCCTTGAGATAGAACTTGGTCTAATGTAAGGATTGAGCCATCAGAGAAAGTAAATGTCTCAACTCTTTGGGCTCCTCCGGCAAGCCCAGCATTAAGAACAATTTTTTCTCCTGATGCTATATCAATGTTGAGGTCGTATTGTGTAACAGCGCCAGATGCCACTGGGGGAGACCAGAAGTAAAGACTGGACTGAGTAATGCCAGCTCCAAAGTTGACAGTATCTGAGTCTCCCGGTGTGTATGCCGGACCAGTTCTGCGAATTACAGTAGTGCCAGTTCCAAGGCCCACGTTAACATCGACATGCCCTGTTCCAAGGTTGATACCAGCGTTTGTACCAACTGTTATGTTTGCACTGCCTGTTTGTGTGCTTCCTGGATTAAACCAGAATTGATTGCCTACGCCTGTATCTAAGACTGTGTTGTCGCCTATCCCGCTTACTCCGGCAACAGTGCTGCCTAAGAAAATTTGATTGTTAAATCCGGCAGAATTGACTGTATTGTCTCCGGAGCCGGCAAGGATCGTATTGCTAGAGCCAATGACATTATATGTGTTGTTGCTGTTGCCACCATATATGAAGTCACTATTTCCGCTGACGTTAACAGTATTTTCAACGGTGCCTATTCTGAGTGTGCTATTCGAGCCAGAAAGATTGATCGTTTCTCTGACATATGAACCGCTGTGATCGTATGAGACTGTAGAACCGGAGGCCTCAAAAGTCAGCCCAGCTTGACCGAATTGCTCAGCTGTGAGAGTCGTACCGTTAGCAAAAGAGTAACTACTGATTTGTTTGGCTGCAGACTGTGCCAGTTCGCCACGTAAAATCAATTGATCTGAAGTGGACTGACCAAACTGTACAATCAAATCAGAGCCCTGAGCAGACAAAGCCACTGAGCTAAAGTCAAGTCCTGTACCAAAGCTCACACTGTCAGTATGAGGCTGTAAATTGACGTTGCCAGCTTTGAAGTTCATGACTCCTGTGCCTTGGCCAAAGTTTAATTGGTTGTCTCCAATGTTTCCCTGAATATTGGTTGTGCCCGCGCCTTCAGCAGAGATATTTGCAGATCCTGAACCAAGGTAGATGTAGTTTAACCCACCACCTACATTAATATCATATGCACCGGTCTGGGTAGTCAACCAAGTGTTAGAGCCAGAGCCATTGTATATAACATTGCCGGAGCCGAGGAGAACATAGCTGCTATTGCCAAAAGAAGTTACTGTTTCATCGATAGTGACACCACTTCTGTCAATGGTAGTACCGTCAAGATGATAGACAGGATTTACTCCGAAAGCGTCTATAACACTTTTGAGAGACGGGCTACTTAGTGAAATAGTGTCGTAGAAGTTTTGAAAGTTTGAAACGTCCAAAAGTCCCAAACCACGAAGACTTCGGAGAAACTCTGCTGTTTTCAATGCAGCAGTAGAAGCATCGCTAGTTTCTAGATTGATTAAGTACGAAGCGACTCCGTCTAAGTTATAGTTGGGCTGCTCGGTAGTTTGATTGTAAAATGCGTCTGCTGCAAGAATGCTGCTTATGTCGCTCAAAGGACCATTGTCAAACATTAATTGCCCATAGACAAAATCTTTAATCTCGGTATAAATAGGTTCTAGTATTAGCTGGTGTTCGAACCCTGGTGCACTGCCTGTTCCTGGAAACGTCAATTCACTTACACCAGCAAATTTTTTAATTACTCCAAAAACTTTGCCATCCATATGCAATACGTTCGGGGCATTTTCAGACCCCGTCCATTTCGCTAGAAGTTGGTCAAGCAATTTATCTTGAATCTCAAGATTTGATTCGTTAAGGAAGGAGTTTAGAACAGACTGTAGCTGTCCTGTAGTGTCAGCCTGCATAGCCTGGCTCAAGCTACTTACAAATCCTGAACCAGCTGCACTAGGCAAAGCATCGATTTCTGATGAAAGGGTCAGGAGTTCACGCTGATGAGTATCCGCGGTATCTTGCTGTAAAAGATAACTTGCAATACTCGAAGAAGTGCCACCTGCGTACGTAAAGGTGCTCACAGAAATTTGTGTGTTGCCTGATGCATCAACTAAATTTGTACTGTTTTTGGCTAAACTAATTGAAGTGATACCGAGTTCTGAAAGTGATTGATTGAAACCATCAGCCTTCTGAACGATAAGCTGCGAAAAACTCTCATCGCTTGCATCTATTACACCATCAAGATTACTATCAAAATTGGCTAAAGAATTGAAACTATCAACTTGCGATGAATAGGGAAGCTGCGAACCAATTAATTCAGTCCCATTGTCAATTAGTCCATTGCCGTTCAAGTCAATGCCCAATATACCGTCATTACCAGAAACCCATGCAATCCTACTAGCAAAGCCGGAGTTGCTTAGATCTAGATAAAAACCAGTAGCGAGAGTACTTGTCTCAATGCCATTGCCGTCTAAATCTAGTATTAGAGGATCGGTCCCTTGAGTTTGGGTAGCGTTGTTTATCCGTGCTCGAATTTCTCTAGAATCATGACTTTTTTTCCATGGTTCATCCCAGCAGCTTCTCACTGCGGTGGTAGGCCAACTACCATCTGTGGAATTCATTTTGTTAACAGCAAAATCAATTTGCTTTTGAAGCTCAATGATTGAATTTTTATATTTATCAACTATTTGGTTCGGTGTTAGTCCGGAATAGGTGCTATGGGTTACGTCACCTCTGCCATTTTGAATCTCCGACATAGCCATGTGGAGATCGGCCACGAATCCACCTTCGTTCGAACCATCATCATGATAGGCACTTAGATCATCGGCTCCAGGAGTTTCCGCAGCATCGCGCGTTAGGGCATCTCTGAATTGTTGTGTATCGGAATAATTGCTTCGTCCATTTTGTTCGCCGAGGATATCATTTAACGCATGACCCACTTCATGGGGCACCGTGCTATCTGAGAAGCCACTGTCGCTCAGAGACATATCAGACTGATCTTGTTCAGGACACGGGCGTGTCTTTCCGTTATCGTTATTTGAAATTGGTTCAATCCGAATACTGTCATATCCAGCTTTTTGTAGCAGCTTCCTAATGTTTGGATTGATCCCATTCAGCGCTCTAGTAGCTTTTTTAGGTACATCTTGCTCACCAAATGGTGCTGTTGACTCTTCCGCCTCAATTACAATGCCATCTACTATTGCTACTGCTACTGTTGCCATTTATTAATCCTTACGAAGCTCGCCCTTAACCTTGAGTATGAAATATAGTTAATATAGTTTAATTTCGCAGAGAGCTGAGAAGTTCTTTGCACTTCTTTATGTGGTTCTTTTTGAACCATTCATCAGTGGTACCAATTGCTGTTACCCCCTCTGGTAATGCAATTGTTTGATTTACAACGCTAACCGCTTCTTTATCCATATTGTTCTTGTGATAAAGGACGGCTAGCTGGTAGAGCAGTGTGTGGTAGAGCAAGCTGTTCGCTCTTTGCGTCTCCTTTTCGGCTATTACGGCAGTTCTTTGGCACTCTATAGCTTCGGTCAAGCAGTGATGAGCTTCATAGCGCTCACTCAATATTCTGAAAATCGACGCGACACTTTCATCGTTCAACGATGTTGAATTGGGTACAACTTTCTTGTAATACTCGTAAGCCCTTTCCGCTTCCAGTCTGATAGGGTTACTCAAAGTGATCCAATCATTAGCTGAAAGTTGGTTGCTCCGATCGATGTCACGGTAAACTAGAAAAATTCGGGAGAGGTTATGTACATCGCATTTCCTGTCAGTCCGTAACCGTTCCATCTTGAGAAGCATTTCTAGCAACTGGCTTGCCTCTTGCATTCTTCCGATTATTACTAAGTTACTTGCAAAGCGTAGCCCCTGAAATGACGAACTCGAATCGTCTCTATTTTTGAAAGTATTACCTACCGATAGGATATCCATGCTACTAAACAATGTCTTTGCTATTGGACTAGGATTATAGGCCACACAGCAACGCCATTCCCAGCAAAGCCACGCAACCACGACAAGTGATCCAATAACTATCAGCTTTTGCTGTTTTTTACATATTGTTTTGAGATCCACTTGATGACCCGCAGTCAGGTACAGATACAAGCAGTCCAGCAAGAAAGCTTGCTAGATAGCTATTATGGATTCCTATTAATACTTTACAGCACTTTCGCATATCTGATAAAACCTTCTACAGTTTTAAGATTCAAACGAAAAGTGTTGTATTGGCAACACTTTTCGTTGCTCTGGATAGAATCTTCACCTGTAGGTCTGTAAGGGCAAAATTAAAGCTACCTGTAGCTAAGCCATTTTTTCCAAAATGGTTTGCGGAGTTGTTCTACTTGGGATTTCAGATCTTGTAGGTCTTGAGCTAGTGCTGTGGCTTCGTTGGCTTTAATAGCTAGTAACTTCTTCTCTTCCTCAATGGCTTCTATCTGCTTGTTTAGGACCACAACTTCCATTGCCCTTATCTCTGCTGCTTTGCGCTCGTCTTCTGCTTGCTTTTGGAAGTCAGGGAGGAGCCGGAGTTGGCGCTTTTGATCCGCTATGACGGATTCCTGTTCTCTTAGCGCCATTGCCTGGGCTTCAATTCTATCGGCTAGAGGCTTGACAAGCTTCTCTGCCATAACCTCCAGACGTTCCATTTCAACTTGTCGCCAGTTTGTAGGCTCGGCGAAAAACTCTTCATCGTCATTGAAGTTCACCTCTTCGGCATCAATAGTTTCGCTGTTGACAAACTCAAAATTAAGCTCATCCGGAGAATCGGCACTATCAGGAATGCCTTCGATTTTCTTTAAGGCCTCAGCGATATCCTTTGTCGGCCATATCCGCCACTCGGATTTGCCGAATTGGTTCTTTGATCTGGTGCCTTTCAGGTCGCCGTTTTGGAGCTTGTACTGAATGGCCCGAGGGGAAAGTCCTAATGCTGTGGCTGCTTGTTTTACAGATATTGTCTTCACTAGGCGCCTCTATATCTGGTGTCAATAATTTGCATATATTGATTGGATTTCTCTAGCTGATTATAAGTCTTTTTGTCTTGAATTCAATCGAAAAACGCTTATCTGTGGCTTCTTTCCGTGAGCAACGAATATTACTAGCTGCTTTTGTTCGCTGCTTGCGAAGTAGGTTCGTCATGCCAGGGTGTTGCCTTCCTTCGCCGTGGAGTGGCTAAATTATCAGTATTGTTTGCGTGATAGCGAAATTTACCCGGTCGGCTATTCCTTCCATATACACTGCTTTCGCTTCTTCGCAGTTCTCTTTCGTAGCTGGCGAAATGACAGCAGCGAAGCTAGCGAAAAGCTTCGTTGCTCGGTAGCGAAGTGGCGAAAATGCAGCGAAAGACTTCGCTGGTTTTCGTTGTCTGGCGAAAACTCACTTCGCTGTCGCTTGATCGTAGCTGCGAAGAACAGTTCCTCTAGTGCTGCGCTGTGGCCTTTTGGACGCTTCGCTGCTACTGCTTCTCATGCGGATGTCTTATAAATGCATTTCGTTGCTACGGGGGTACGCAGCGAAATCGTCTTCGTAGCATTTCGCTGCACGACGAAGTCGTAATTTAAAGTATGGTGCCTTTTTGTTGACTAGTGGCACTGTATCTTGGTTTTGGAAAACAGCGAAGCTCTAGCGAAATTTCGCAGGCATGCGAAAAAGCACTAAATCTACCAATTTCAAGATTCAAAGTATTGATCGCCAAGAGCGCACCTTATATAGTGGCTGGTGGCACTTGGCAGGATCTGCGGAGTGTATATGCAGTAGACATTTTGGAGCTTTGCTCCCTAGACCGGATGGTTCAAGAAAATAACGTCTTATAACAAAAAGCATCGCTTGGAGGCGATGATTTTTGTTAGACCTTTAGCGGATCTATTTTATTCAGTTGTCGTCGGGTTTTTGACAAGTTTCCCGAATTGATTCCAGAATAGAGCAATGGTCCGGTTAGGTCAACACGTCCCGAATTAAGGATGACCAACTATTACCGGACAGATTCAAGTGCGCTCGAACTCGAGCGCGCGGATTAGATTTGCGCGCGATAAATTCTTCCCCTCCGGGTGGGAGTCTTGTTTGGCGCAGTTCCTTGAGCTGTTCCATAGGTATGGATATATATATCGCCCCTTGAATGGTGGCTCATGGTCGTCGGCTAACGAGAAGTGGAAGCTGAGCGATACTGAGATCATCAAGGCCATTTCCTGTGCTCACGACAAATTCTATATAGGTACAAGGGCTGGGAAGTCTACTCGGTACGCCGTCCTTGATATTGACAATGGCAGTAAGTACCACAGCAAGGCTCAGTTGGATAAGTTGCTTGCTGTGTTGGCTGCCGCCGGGCTTGGCCGCTCCTCTTTATACCGGTCGAGTTTTAGTGGTGGCTGGCACCTATATATATTCTTTGATGAGCCGGTAAATAGTTCTGAGTTGCGCCGCCAGCTCGTGAAGTTGCTTACTTTGAGTGACTTCCAGGTGGCAAAGGGCACCCTTGAGGTTTTCCCTCATCCTGGTGATGCATCTTTAGGTATGGGTTTGCGTTTGCCCCTGCAGTCGGGTTGGGCCTGGTTGGATAAGAAGACGCTCGATGTTGACCATGAGCGCTATGAGATGAGTGCCAGTAAGGCACTGGAATTTTTCCTTGATGTTCTCGATGCCGATGCCAATTCATTTGAGTCTTTCCGGTCGCTTAAGGCATATGTTGAAGATTTAGAGGCGCGCAAGTCTGCTGCTTCTCGTCTGGCTGTTGTCCGTCCTGGTGCCAATGTCATTCCGCTTAGGCGACCTGAACCTGAATCTGGATCTGAACAAGTACTGCCGCCTAGTGAGTTCAGTTCTTTTGTCTCATCGGTCTTCTTTCATTTGCCACCAGGTATCAATCCCGATAGTTGGTACAAAGGTCGGTTGTTTCATCTAAATGGTCTATCTGGGCCATCCCAAAGGGCGGAGGCTATTTTTTGTTTGGGTCACTATTTCTTCTATGGTGATCCCAGCCGGAACCTTCCGGCATTGGGCTACGGCTATGAAGAAGAGAGAAAGTGGGCTATTAGGGAGTATCTTGATGCTCGTCACAACGGCCAGAGTGAGGACATAAACAGAGGGCGGGCTGACGCCATCGCCCAGGTTGATAGGGCCGCTAATTGGCGCCCGGCTCACAAGAAATTTGTTGAGGGCGGCAAGTACTCGGTGGCGCCTCCTATTTCTTGGGTGCGTGAGAATGCTAATAGGAAGAGGGATGCTCGCAAGAGAATTCAGGATGCTTTTGATAGAATTAGGAAGCTTGGGCGGTCATTTACTACTGTTGAGCTACAGCAGTCGGCTGAGTGTTCCAGGGAGACTCTCTACAAGCACAAGGATATTTGGCGCCGCGATTATGAAGACCTGGCTGATGGCTTCTTTTCATCCTGTACGGACGACTATAACGCTGTGGTGGAGGCTGCTCCTTGCGAGAGCAAGCCTCCTTCCACTGATCTAGAAAAAATTACGCCACCAGGGCTCCTGGCAGCTAGACGCATTGTCTATGAGATATCCATGAGGTCTAAAAAGGATATTAAAGCTAAAGAGAAGTCGTTCTTAGTTACTTCTGAGTCTGCTGATAAAGAGTGGAGAGACAAAGTTGCTTCTTTGACTAAGAACAGTATTTGCGATTTGCCCGTGGCTAAATTGAAAACACTTCTTTTTGTTCTGGCAAATTACTTGAGTCTTGCTCCTTGTGAGGAAGATGCTGTTCCTCTTCATGGGTATATATCAGGATTAAGGCTTGAGCTTAGTCAAAGGCAGCATGGTCCGGCACCTTAGTTTGGGGTGGCAACGATTAGCGCGGAATCCGCCATTTGGTTCTTGGAAAGGGGGTGGAACTTCTACCTATTGCCGCATTACAGCACTGTTCCTGTTTGTGGTATCAAATGTGGGGGCAGATGGTAATGAATCCTACTTCTTGGGCTCCAGGATAGCGAAGCTGTCACCAGGGGTATTAGGAATCTGCTAAGCCTTATCAGGTAGGTGTTTCAGGATCGAGTTCTTGGATTTTTGTGGTTTTTTGTTTTCGTTTTCGTTTGAGTATTACTTCTTTTTCGACGTTGCTTGGTTTTGTAGTTGATGAAGTCGGCCCCGCAGTTTTACTGGCGAGCAGTCAAAGAAAGCCTGTCGGGCACTCCCTTCTCCCTGCCCGGCGTAGAGCCTAAGCGCACATGCCCAAAGTCAACGCCCAAGCCTACGGTGCCTAGCGGCAGGCATTGACTTTAGGACCCCTTTTTGCGCTTTGCGGGCAGTGCTGCATGGGGCGCACTCGCGCCCTTTTCCTGGGAGGTGCCTGTGAACAATATTTTGGTAAGTGGCGTGGCTGTGAATAACCAGCTGATTGATAGTCAGACGGTGAGCGGCACTATGTTTGTTAAGAGCACTAAAAAGAACTTGGCTAGAGAGAACTTGAGTAGTAGACGATCTGACAATAAGACGTTAAAGAAAAAGAGATTGAGTGGCAGCACTTTGAAAAAACACTTGAAATATATTGTGCCAGAATTGAAGCTGGCACTAATCAAAGAGCCAGGCGTGAAGCCACATGCTATACATGGTCCGCAAGAAATAGAGCGCTTGATTGAACCTATGAAATTCTACCCGGAGGAGCATTTTGTAGCCTTCCATCTTGATACCAAATTTCAAGTTATTGGTTACAACGAAGTTTCAAAAGGTACTGTTAGTGCCAGTCTTGTGCACCCAAGAGAAGTATTTAAAGCCGCTCTACTTTCAAATTCCACCGCTATTATCTGCGCGCACAATCACCCGAGCGGTATTGTGAAACCCAGTAATGAAGACCTTGAGACTACTAGTACACTGATTAAAGCCGGTCAGATTCTAGGTGTGCTAGTGCTCGATCATGTCATCATCGGCGGTGACGAGTTGTTTAGTCTGAGGGAAAACCGGCCAGATCTCTGGCTGTAGCTAGGCCAAAATATTGCCGCCGGTGTCGTGGGCAGGCACTGGCGGCTGATTGGGCAAGCAAAAGAGGCGCAGTTAATCGGCTGGGCTAAGATGGCGATGAAAATAATTCGCCCTGCTGTTTTACTGGGCTGATTCTGATAGGTCTGGTGCCTGAAAAAGGGGGGTCTGCTCTACCGGCTTTCTCCTCCTATATGAAGGGCATCGCTATACCACAAAGCAGCCAGCCAAGGCTTACGACCTTGTTACATCATAGCACTGTGTAATTTGAATGTTTGAAGCTGTCAGCTGACATCATGAAACTCCTACTGTGAGTTATTCTTTTTGTCGCCCAAAATTTGCAAGATAGCATTTGTAGCAGCCCCGGCCCTCAAAAGTACGCTTTCTTACAATTTGTTGGAAGCTATGATTGTTCTTGCAAATCCACCAGACTTTCAAAGTCGATGCCGCAGTTATCTCTTTACCGGAGAGCTTGCCGTTCTTCGTTGGATGCAGCTCTTTGGCTAATTTAGGGAAAAGTTTTGCCAGACAGTTTGTAATAGATAGCCGTCTATTGAGACAGAAAGGGCATTTTGTTCTTACCTGAACTCGCATGTTGACTGGCGCCAACCACTCATGATCTGCTCCGCTAGAGCACTTCCACCATATCTTTTCACGGCTAGTCAAAGAGAAGTCTTGTGGCTTCAGTGGTTTGTTTTTACTGGGATGAAATTGCTTTGCCAGTTCTTTGTCGCGTGATAGGTTGTTTGTGCTGGAGGCTAAAGAGCCTTTACAGAACGGGCAACGCTCTCCCTTGCGGCGGTTAAATGTTGAAATCCAGAGATGGTCTTTACTTACTTTGCATTTCCAGTGGACTTTGTTCTTGATTGAAAGCTTGTAAGGGTCTATGCCTTTGTTTCTTTTGCTATCAAACTGAGCGAGCACTTTTGGATAACTTCTGAGATCTATGGTGTCGCCTATGCCGCACTTTGGGCAACCGGTATCCTTTGAACTGCGGCTGTTTATGCTCACTAACCAAGTATGCTTGGAATTGGTTTGGCATTGCCACCAGTAGCGGTTGGCGCCTCCGGCAACATCTTTTACTTTCTTCCTGTTTCGCTTTTCCATGAACTCTTTGGCGAGGTCTGGACGCACAGTGACTAGAGAATTGGTGACCGATAGCTTCTTATTTGCGCAAAAAGGGCAGCCATTATTTCCACTGCGAAAGGACCGAACAGCAGTAAAAATCACAGTCTTAAAAATGTGATCAGGGCCTTTGGGGCAGCGGAACCAGACTAGAACATTTGCGCCGCTAGAGAAGTCTTCGGGGCCGAAGCCACAATTGTGCTTGTAGTCCCAGAGCGCGGCTACTTCTGGATAGGCGCGAGATAGTGGAACTCGTTTTTCGAGCGGATACGGTTCATAGATTTCTTCAATATCTCGCTTCTTTACTGGCATATTTCGCGCACTAGAAGAGGGTAAAAATTGGACTCTATTATTTCACCGTATCATCAGCGGAATAAACAACAGTTTCGCCGCTGGAGAGATCAATACATGCCGGTCTAAAAACGGCTCAAAAAAACGTCGTCGGTTATCGCAGCAATATGAAATCGCCATGGCACCCGTGGCGCCTAAGGCTCATTTTTCAGGGGCTGCTATTACGCGCGTGCGCGCGATAGTGGCAAAAACCGCGAAAAACGCAAAAATTTGATGTTTTATTGGTAATAATAAATGGTAATAGTAATAATAAAGATAATAGTGGTAAAAATAAAGTGTGGTAAGATGTCTCCATTGATGAATGGAGGGCTGAAAGATGGCACGCAGGCACCCGATAGACCCGGATGAGCTTTTTGAGACCGCCAACCGGCTGGTAGCAGAAGGTAAAGACGTAACCGCGACCACGTTACTTGATGCCCTGGGGGGCGGTAGCCTCCGGACCATATATAAGTACCTGGAGCAGTGGAAGGATAAGGCGCCAATTGTGCCGGTCAAGAAAGCGGTTGATATTCCAGATCGGGTGCAAGCCTCTTTTGCTATGGCCTGGCGTATGGCCACAGACGAAGCCGCCATTGAGATTGAGGCAGTGAAGCAAAAGGCTGCTGAAGATGTGGCGGCAGCAATCAACCGCTTTCAAGAAGCCCTGAATGCTGCCGAGAGGCTTGAGCGAGAGGCCCAGGAGGCCGCCGAAACAATTGATGGTCTCAAGTCGCAAATGGTGACTTTGACAGAAGAAGTCACTAGCCTGTCTGCTACTGGAGCTCGGTACAAGGCTACTGCCGAACAGTTGGAACAGCAGGTAAAGGCCCAAGGGCAAGAGCTTGAGCGTATGCATAAAGAACGTGCCGAAGAGCGCGAAGAGCACGCACAGCAAATAACAAAGCTGGAAGAAGGTGCCGCGCAATCGGCTAAGAGATACCAGCAGGAAATTGATAGTCTCAGAGCTGTGTTGGACGAGGCGCGCGGTAAAATTACTGAAGTTGAAAAACAGAGAGACGAAGCGAAAACCAGCATTAGCGACAGTCAAAAGCAGTTGGAGAAAGCCGAAGCCGCGGCAAAAGCTGATAGAGCAGAAAGAGACGCAGCAATTAAGGAAGCGGCGGAGTTGAAGGGGCTCTCGGGTTCATTGAAAGAACAAAATGCCGCACTGATGGCCAAGCTCAATAGTGATGAAAAATCAGAGAAGAAGAAGTAGAAATAGAAGTAACTAAATGACAAGCAACATCATCGCCACAAAGCTGTTAACAGCACAGTTTGAAGAGATTCTGGCAATAGTTGATACCACCGTGACAGGGGCAATTCTTGGCGGTGTTCATCCAGTATCTTTTGAAGCGCTTTTGTCTATTTGGTTTTTGCGTTTTGCATTGACTGGTCGAATTGGTAAAACTTCAGACAAGCACTTTGATAAGTGGTGCGATATCGACAGAGTCTGGACACCAGTAGTTAGTCGTGTCATGGATTTCGTTGACGATTTTGATGGCGAAATCAAAGCAACTGCCGACTGTGCCGAGCTTAATTTCTTGCGTAAGGAATGCAAAATACGCGATAGGAAACAGGCAGAAATAGAACGGCGTCGCGATGGTAAAAAGGCAATTATAACTATTGAATGGTTGCTATTTACCTTTGGAAAGAGAGCCGAGCCGATAGATGAATCACTCGTGGAGCTGGCGTTCTTGGTGGTCTGGTTTAAGTTGGCCGCACTCCTTAAGCAAACTGATGATGAATCATATTTGATAGTCAGACAAAACTGGCTAACCGTGCAGCAGACCTACTCGGAAGTAATGGATCGGCAGTGGCTTGCAATGGGTTGACCAACCGTACCTCAAGCCTCAAGCGCCAAGTCAGTGCTCCAGTAGCGCTTTTTCAGGCATGTACTATCTGGCTCATGCGTCAGAGGCTGTTGCTGCATGGAAAGTAACTTTATCTGCTGTATGTCACTGCACAGACTGATTTTCTTTGAGAAGTTTTAGTTGCAGTCGCTTGTCTATTTTTTGATTCTCTTCTTTGAATGGCGCTGAATCTTGCTATAGCCCTACCTGGCTCTGCTCGAATATTGTTTTTTTTGTCTGCCTAATCTAGTTCTGTCACTGCCACTGGTGCACTGCTTGTTTGTTGCCGCGATCTGGCTGTGGCTTGGGAGCGCCGGTAGAGTGAAATAGGTGCTCATGTGTACCTCGCGTGCATGTCTAAAAGTGCCTACCGTGACACGGATTTTGTCTGCTATCCAATGGCGACCCCCTTTTGAGGGGGCGCTTGCGCGTCCATTGGGCAGCCGCACTCCGTGTCTTTCTGGGGGCACTAACAAGCACTTGGAGGTGCCAAAATGAACAACTCAATCACAATAGTCGGTCGCGTCGGTCAAGCCCCTAGCTCAGTTTCGTTCGGCGATACTGGAAACAAGGTGGTGAAGTTTTCGGTGGCGGTAAAAGAATTCTCGTCTAATACCGACGAAGAAAAAACAATGTGGCTCGATGTCGATGCCTGGAATGGGCTAGGTGAGCGTGCTCTCAAGACCATCACTAAAGGGCGTGAAATCGTGATCAACGGAAGACTGTCTCTCTCTAACTTCTCAAAAGAAATAAACGGCGTGAAGGTGCAGTTGACCAAGCCGGTAATAAAGCTCACGTCCTTTCATCTCTGCGGTAAAAGGCCGACTGATGACGAGACTCAACCAGAGGAGCAACCTGCTCCGAAGAAAGCGAAAGCCGCCAAAAACTAGGCTGTGCTTGAGGCAGGGGTTAAGTAGCCTCTGCCTCTTATGGCTTTTCTCTTTATTATCGATTTTTGTATGCCACCGGTAATGGTGTCACTGCTTTATTGTTTTGTCTGTTTGTTTTTTATTCTGAATTCTGATGTGGCTTTTCAGGTTCTTTAAGCATACGGGGGTAGCGCCACCGCGCGTCAAGCGTGGTGTTAGTGCCGGCGGAATGTTTGACCCTTCCGCTTGACCCCCAGAGCCACCCCCGTACCCCCATAGCTGCGGCGAAAAGCCGCTGTTAACCGGAGGTTACTGAGGTGAAAACAGAAATGAACAGAGAGAAACAGGCGAACCAGTACGGCCTTGAACTCACAAATAATAGTAAGACCTCATGGGCCTTCAGTATGCCTAGAAACAAGACCTGTGTCATGGCTACAGATGTCTGCCGCAAAGTCTGTTATGGCAACGGTATCCGCTACCAGAGCGAGGCTCAGAAGGCAAAGAGGGAGCGCAATTACCGCACTGTCGAACTGCTTTTAGATAGAGGTGGCCCTGAGTTATTGGCAGAAAATCTCACGGTGCTAATTGATCAGGTGAGACCATCTGATTGGCTTGCTGCGTCAATTATGGGTGAGAAGACCAGGACGCCCTGGACAATTCGCATTCATGATCTAGGCGACTGGCACGAAGCTCGATACGTGAAAGCCTGGCTGATAGCCGCTAAATCCAGACCTTTATGCAAACTCTGGTTTTATACCAGGAGCTTCCAGGAGAAGAAGCTATTCAAGGCAATAACAGAACTGGCTGCCTTACCCAATTGTCAGGGCTGGCTCAGTGTCGATACTGAAAACTTTGAGGCTGGTTTACTAGCCTACGCCCAGGAGCCTGGTGTCTGGAAGCTGGCGCTGTTGCAGCAGGAGCGGGATCTTGTAGAAGAGTTACTGCCCGAACTTATCAAAACAGCAAGAACAAAAGAGCTTGTGTCTTTTCCTGTGCATCGCGGCGGTCGGCATGTGGAGCCAGTAATAGACGCTGGTATGTATACATGTCCGGCTGTTGTCGGTGTCTACAAGTTGGAATCCAATGCCGCGAAACTGAGGCCATGCCAGACTTGTAGCTTTTGCCTGCCTCAGTGATGTGGCACAGCATTGTCTAATTTAGTCTCTGTCTCGCGCCCAAGCAGTCAAAGTGTCCTTAGTTGTAGCGGCATGACATGAGGAGTCACTGTGAACTTAACGATAGTTGAAGCGCGTTGAGACAGTGGTGTATAGCCAGCTTTAAGGCTGAGCAGAAGAGGGATATACAAGATGATAAAAATGTATATTTAATTCACGCTCGACAGGATATATCCTAAAGTCACTTTTCAAGAGGGCGTGGCAATGGTAACAAAAGCAGAGCGGACGATAATTGTGCCAGACACAATTTATATGAAGGTCTACAGGCTGGCAGAGAACGAGCAGACAAACATCCCTTTTGTGATCAGGCAACTTTTGGTAAAGGCGCTAGCTGATGAGAGAAACCGGCCTGATTGGTTTTATGAAATGCAGCGTGAAGTTGTGGGCTTGAGAAACGACGTGCTCGCTGCTCAACGAAAGAATGAGAAGCAAGATCTTTCAGGAGAGCAGTTGTTGCTAGAGCTGAAACAGCAGATTGCCGAGTTGACTGCAGCTTTAGCTGTCGCACCAGAGAAGACAAAAGTTGAGATAGAAGACGAGAAAGCATACGATTTTATGCTTTGGCCTGAAATCGCAAAAGAGCAAGAGCCAATACTAGAACCATTGATAGATGCCGAGCCCGTAGAAGTGGTAGTTAGCATTAATCAGCAGGAAAAAGGCAAGGTAATAAGGCCGTTCTTTGGCAGGCTCAGTCAAATGTTTAACAGTGTTCTTAGTTGAGTTAGCCTGATGCAGAAAAGGCGTCGAGCCAAGGCTTACGGCGTAATAAACAGCATAGTAAGGTGCGGTGCTTGAGCCCCTAGTGTCAAGGGCATTTGGCTGGTATTATTGACTTCGTCTGGTACGATAAGAATGATGACCCTGAGAGCCTGCGGCAAGCTTGTTCTCGGGGTTTTCTTTTGTCCCTTATGAGATATTTTGTCGTTCACAATGACCATTGACCTTGTCAAATGGATATATCATTTTCTCTTGACGGCGTTCTGAAATTGGCTGGCCGAAATTTTGAGCAAGCGACAAAAAAAGAGCGCCGTTCAAGTTTTCAGTTTGCTGCACCGGCCTAGCTGCGACAAGCTGGGCTATACACACGCAAGTTGAGTAGACTTGATGGAAAGAGTAGATATGACTTATAGAAGAGAGTCTTGCTGGCTGACAGAAATATCAATCAGCGCCCAATGCGCAGAAAAGTAGGCTTTTCAGCGTATCTTCCAGTTGTTGACTGGGGCAGTTTTTGTTAAGGCAGGCATCCATGCCAGATTCTATGCAGGTAGCAAAAACTTTTGAATCTTCACTAGAGGTATAGCCAATGATGGGAATACTGCTTTTTAGAGTGGTTCTGATGTATTCCGTACAATCTTTGCCAGTCAGACCGGGCATTTGATAGTCCATGATGATGCCGGAATACTTTTTGAGTGCAAGTTTTTCGATGGCTTCGGTACCGCTAGCAGCATCCTCAGTTTTATACCCGAAGCTATTTGCCAGCAGGCAGGTAGACAGTCTGCTTAGATCAGTATCGTCAACAACAAGAAGTAGTTTTGTTTGTGGCACTTGATAGAACCTCCAAAAAATTCTCAAGCAATCTCTTGGCAATAATAAACTTTTGGAGCAATGATGGCTATAGTCTGCGATTTAGCACTTAACTAAACTCATAGTTTGTGGACTGATAGTTCATAAAGCCAGACATTAGTTGGCGTGAGAACTGAATTACGAGCGATCAAAAAGTTATCGAGGCGCGTTAGGGAATTGCGTCTGGAAAAGAAGTGGACGCAGGAGGAATGTGCCGCTGAAGCGAAGATAGCCACTGCTTATCTTAGTGGGCTTGAGCGTGGCGTCAGAAATCCTACGGTCAAGGTTTTAGCTAGGCTAGCCGAGGCTCTCAACCAGCCACTCGCTGTTCTTTTTGAAGAGAGCCGAAACGGGAAGCGCTAGTTGTTTTGTACATCGAAAGTTGTATTTGGCATGTGCGGATCACTTAAGCCGGTTTTATCCATTGAATTATTGCCTGTGGTGAATCATTGAGCTGGTTTCTTACCTGCTGATTGGCTGGAGCAGTTGGTTTGACTGGCTCTTGTGCTCTTGCATATGCAGCCTCTTTTGGAGCTAACTGCCGAAAATAGGGCAGATCTGCGCTAGCTACAAGGGGCGAGCCTCGCTGTGCTCGGTCCGTTGGACCCCTTTTCGCTTGCTCGATATGCCCTCAAACATTGGCGTTAGCACCAAAACGAGAGGACAGCAAAATGGCAGAACTACAAGAAAAGCTCAATCAAGCCCGCGCCGAATTCCATCAAGCAGTAGCCGCTGAAGACTCAGCCCTCGAAGATGCCGCCTGGGCTAAGTACATGGACCTGCGCTTTGCGATGGTCCAATACAAAAAGGCCAACAACCTTCCCGGTGCCACCTTCTAGGTGGCCTGGGCGCCAACGGCTGTTCTGTGGCAATCGAAACTTATGCTTACCAGTGTGGTTGCCTTAGAATGAAGGCATGGATATTCTCTGGTCACTTGGACTAATTGTCATTTTGCTTGTCGCGTTAAACAACATGGCAGGAGGCCGGGCCTCGTCTGTTCTTCGACCGGTGGCCGGGATGGTGACAAGGCTGTTGTCGATGGTGGCTCGTGCTGGTTTGAACTTAGTCGGCATAGTCTTTAAGTTTTCAGTTGGAACAATTAAATTGCCAAAGTCTAAAGGTGGTAGAGAGGCTGGCCGGGGTGCTGGACCTCCGCCATCGAGGTGGAAAGATTAGTGGGCCTTCGGCTCTCATGGGTCAAGCTTATCAAAATCACTTATAGAGGGCCTTGATGCCAGTTAGTCAATCAGGCTTTATATCCAACGCAGCCGCTGAGCGGATTGGTCTTGGAGCGAGTGTCCGAGCACTTGCAGCTTCAGTTTGATTGAAAGAACTTAGAAAATTTAGTGGATCGGTTTGCAAGAAAAAAGGACAATCGTCGAAGCTTGCACCGGTCTTTGGCTTGCAGACACCGCTTGTGACTTTGCACGATAAATGCGACATGTTTTTGCAACATAAATGCAGCTTGCACGATATTTGCACTCCCTCCATATGTATGGTGCAAGCCGCGTAGGAATTTGCCTATTTCTGGCTATTTTTTAGATCTTTCTGGCAGATCTAGCAGCAAGCTTTTGGGGGAAGGCTATTGGTTGATTATCTTGGCCGTGAATTTTAGAGCAGCACAGTCAGTCTGTCTGCTCTACTTCAGAGGACTAAGACCTATGGCAACGATTGCGACAGGTCGGGCGTATAAACGACCTGCTGTTTAAACGTTCATTTAACCTTTGATAGCGAATCCTAGTGAAGTAGTTTGTGCTGAGGGAAATTGAAATGGAAAGATTTGAGTCGGCCAGTCCCATAGAAGCAAGAAAAACATTTGCAGAATTCAATGCAGCAGAGCTATTGCAGCCTTTTTCAAACAAGCTTTTAGGAGAAACAAAGTTGCAACCGTTGACTGACTCACCTCAGATTGTTCAGAGTGCACAAGCTCGTGTAGGTGAGTCTTTTGACTATGCTAAATCTATCGGAATCCCCAAAATTTCTGACGGAAGCAGCTTCTTCAGGAAATTAGGAGATGAAAAACCAAGAATTTCTGATTCTGTATTGTCCATAAAACCAGTGCAAGCGGGCTTGGGCGAAAACCTTGCACTACTTGGAAGTTTAGGCGGTGCTGTGGCTGTCATGGCCGGTAAAACCTCAGTAGACAAAGTTTTGACTAAAACAATAATGGCAGGTGGTGGACTGGTGCTCAGAAATCCAAGGACCAGCGCCTTGTTAGCTGCCGTAGCTTACGTCTATAACCTATTTGGATCAAGTGACACGAAAAAACGATAAGTGTTTTCACTCTATCGTTGTCAGCTGATCGCTTATTCGTTTTGTCGGACCAAAACTACTGACCTTGGACAATGATCAACAATATAGTGAGCAACAGGATCGTTGACCATCAAAAAAGAGGAAGGACCACCGGGCTTGCCGGTGCCTACAAACACCATATCGACGTTCAGGTCAATCGCAGCGGTGACTATACCCGCACCAATCTCGGTGACTAGGCGAACTTCAGCGACGGCATTCAGGTCGTCTTGAGTAAGATCATCGACAACTGACTGTAGTTCCTCTTTAGCTAAAAGAAAAGGTTCATCTGTAGCAATCAATTCGGCAACAAGGCCCAGTGAATGTGGATCAGCAAGTACTTTTACAAGCGTCAATTTCGACTGTGTGGCCGCTGCAAGATGCACTGCTAAAGCCAGAGTCGCTTGACTTTCTTCTTGGCTAACAAAGGCGACCATGAAATGCATATAAATCCTTTGAACCATTCCGCGTTCATCGCTAAGGCAATCATGGTCGCAGCAAGCTACTAAGGCCAAGTTAAGACCATCTTCATCACAAGGTTCTCTTGGCTAGAGCAATGCGATCAGTTAGGCGCAGTGCCGTTATGACTGTAGAACTCAGTATGCAAGCCCGCTGCTGAGACTTTAAAGTCCTATTTTCCTTCCCTCAGTAACAGCATAATAAAACGCCACCCCCCGCTTTGGGAGGTGGCTGTCTATCTCAAAACTCGCGTTTTAAAACCAGATCTACTTGCCTGGATGTTTGATAATTGGCAATCTAATTTTCTGCCCTGGCAAAATTAAATCAGGATTTTTGATTTGGTTTGAATCAGCAACTTGTTTAACAAATTTCTGAATCTGATCGTTTGAGCCTGTAGGTCCAAGCTCACGGCGAGCAATATTCCAAAGGTTGTCGCCCTTTTTCACGTCATAGATCTTACTGTCAGGAAGATCTTTTAGTGGTGGTTCAAAAGTGTCTCTTGCTTTCTCTCTAGCTCTCTGGCGAGATTCTGAATTGTTATCTTCTGAACCAGCAGGTGTTTCAGGTCTAGACAATCTCGCTTGCTGTCGTTGCAGTTCTGATGAATCGTCAAGCCTTGGCTGTCCCCATTTATCGTTTCTTCTTATCCAGTCTGCTTTCCAATCTTTGTTGTCAACCAACTCCATCTGTGGCAAAACATCTTGCTTGACTAGATCTTGAGAAGACGGCCGCGAGTCACTAGCTAGTAAGACACTGTTACTGCTCCTAGTGCTCCAATCTGCTTTCACCGCTGAACTGTCCGCTAATTTGTGGCTTTCAGTTGCTCTAGTTTCAGTTTCAAAACGATGTGTCATAAATTTTCCTCTAATAGCTTGGAAGCGCTCAAACAGTTCAGCCTCTTGGCTTCGTGTGTAATATAGACATTTCAATGTTTAGAGAACGTTTAAGGAATGTGTCGCCTAGGATGCTAACAGTTGGCAGAAGAGCGCCCGATAATCCATCTTTGGTAACGTTCCTGAGTTTCAGATGCTATAAAATTGCAGTGCACTTAGTAAATAAAGGCCACATCAAATTTTCATATGGCTAAGCTCCTGATCGTTGATGATGATCAAATATTGACCAGCCTAGTCAAACAGGAAATGGAAAAGCAAGGCTGGATGGTCGAAACAGCCCATTCCTTCAGTGACGGCAGACAGTTTCTCGAATGTTTTTCTTTCGATTTGATAGTGTTGGATTGGTCATTACCGGATGGAACAGGACTCACTCTTTGTCAGGGTTTTCGTCGAGCAGGTGGCACTACACCAATAATATTTCTTACCGGACGAAATGATATTGACAGTAAAGAGAGCGGTTTGGACTCCGGTGGAGATGAGTTTCTTACAAAGCCCTTTGATATTAGAGAATTACTCGCTCACGTAAGGGCTATTCAGCGCCGTCCCGCACATTTCATGCAAGATGCACTCACTGTGCGTGGTGTGACCCTGGACACTAGATTGAGCCGCCTGACTGGTGCCGACATAGACATTAAACTTTCGCCTACAGAACTTGCTTTGTTGGAGTATCTATTCAGGCACCAAAATCAAATATTTTCTGGTGCGGATTTATTCAGAAAGGTTTGGCCTGCAAATCGTGAAGTACAAGATGACACAATACGGGTTCATCTGCACATATTGCGTAGAAAGCTAGCAGTAGCCGGACTAAAGGATTTCATTAAAACAGTACGTGGCTCAGGCTATATTTTAGAATCCAGGTGAGAAATTGAAACTACGAATCATTCACAAAGGTCTGATTCTGTTGCTATTACCGTTTCTGCTGCAAACGGGTTTGTTTGCAACACTCATGTCACTCATAAATGGCGGCGAAGCATTAGCACTAAAGCAACAAGCGCAGGTTACTGCCTTGAATCGCATCACCGTTCTAATTGTGGATTTCGGAGACGCTTGGACCTCAATATTCAACCATGTTTTTGCACCAACGATGGCTGCGGAGCAGTCTTTGTCACCGGAGCAGTTTTATCAACGTGTCACTGGTGTTATGAATGAGTTAACTGCCCTACCTCACTATGGACAAACTCTATCGACTTATTTGGCCGATATTAAGGAGGTCCGAGACACACAGTATGCACTTCTGAAAAGAATCAGTGAAGAGAATTCAGATGGTAACAACCTGAACATACTGAGAGTGATGTCTCAGCTTAAAAGCTCAAAGCCGCAGCTCTTCAAGCTTATGCGCAAGATGAATTACCTCAAGCAAGTAATGGAAAAAGAACAGTTGGCGATCGCCAACACTATGCAGGAAGAAAATCAAAAGCGATCTACAATCAAAAACCTGATGATAGCTGTGTTTATCGTACAGTTGGTTCTCACAACCGGCTTGCTGATGTATTTCCTTCGCGATATCAGTAAACGCTTGTCATCACTAGTCACTAATGCCAGGCAGTTGCCGGATGAAAAAACATTGACAGAGAAAGTAGGCGGAGATGACGAAATCGCTTATCTGGACTCAGTCTTGCATCAGGCTTCGGACAAACTTAAGGAGGCCGCTCAGAACAGAAAATCAGTTCTAAACATGATTGCACATGACATTAGGTCACCATTAATGTCCTCGAAATTGTTGATTGACAATCTGCTTGATAGCCCTGTCGAAAGTCAAAGGAAATCAACTGGAGATAGTCTACGTCATACTTTCAAACAAGTTTTGACACTTGTGGAAGATCTGCTTTCTATCGAAAAACTAGAGTCGGGTCGAATTGCCCTGGATTTCGATATGATTGAAACTGATAAGTTAGCTCAATCTGTATTGGAGAGCTTAGCTGTCCAGGCCAGCCATGCTGGAGTCATCTTGAGAAATGAAGCTACGCCACTACAGGTAGTGTGCGATTCGGGCCGTATTGCACAAGTTCTGACTAATTTTGTCAGCAACGCTATTAAGCATTCACCACCTGGAGGCACAGTTACAGTCCTTTGTAGTCAGCTACCACAAGCCATTTCGTTCAATGTTATCGATGAAGGAAATGGGTTAAGCAAGAAAGATGCATCACGTGTATTTGACAAATTCTTTCAAGCAGAGGCTGCTTCTGGAGCAAACAAAGCTGGTTTTGGTCTAGGGCTTGCTGTCGCCGCCATGTTGATTAAGCAGCATGGTGGTGAAGTAGGAGTTAATACAACTCTTGGTGAGGGTTGCGATTTCTGGTTTACTCTGCCAGTCGACGAAGACGAATAAGTCTACGCAAATTGACAATATTCAAGTTAGTTTCTGCCAGAACCAGGAATGGGTAGACTTTTCAATTCTGGAGCAACCGAGCGACGTTGCTCACTTTTTCTCTGCGCCACTTCTTTTGCAGTCTTTTCTGCAAGTATTAGATTGGCTTCAACCTGTTTTTTGAACAAACTGGAAGTTTCGGTCAATTCTAACTTCTTTCCGGCTGCAAAGGCGCGCGCTAGTACTTCTTGCGTCGCGAATTCATCGATGAAAAGTTGTCGAAACTCCCTGTCACCGCTACCTGTGATATTTGCTTTTAAGGATTCTGGTTTAACGATTACTAGGTGCTTCCCAGCGACGTACGATTGCAGATCTTCATAAACCTCTTCTGTGATGCCGCCTAATCTTTTTTGTGCACCAGATGTATAACCTGGAAGCATGAGCTTAAGCTGCGCATTTTCTTGGGCATGTTTTGTAGAATCAACTACAAGTATGGTTCCATCCTTTGATTTGGCATAGGTGATAGCCGTCTTGACTGCTTTTTCCAGATCCTCAAGAGAGGCAAACATATCTCCAGTTCTAGCAAAATACATTCCTTTGTCTTTAGCCAAACTCGTTTCAAATTGACCAGAGAAAGATAGACGAATGGCTTTTTCGTCAAAAATTGCTTCGCTCACAATACCTTTCTCTACTGAACCTTTCGTCAAAGCCGGTGTTTGGGTCAACTCGCGAAGAGCTCTTCTGTTATTTCCTAAAATTGAATATAGTGTTGTGGTATCGGCAGTTTCAATAAAATTTGCTGTAGGAATAAAGAAGTTCGTTATTTGCCCTGATGCATTTTTCACACTTAGTTCATTACAATCAGGAGACCACCTTGGAGCCGGATAGTGTTTTGCATTTTCTTCATAGAAGTTTCTTTTAAATTGAAACTCGTCATAAGGTAACATTTTCAGTTTGCCGTGAGGCGGCGAAGAAGGAGCAGGAACATCTTTCACCATGCTTTCTTGTTCCAAATATGGACGCAATGGCCGCCCTTCTGCTGTCTTTTGCAAAAGCGCTGGATCAAAGTCACCCATCGTTTTCTTGAAACCGGCTCTATTGCCATTAAAGATTGTTTCTAAAACGGATTTTGGATTAGTACCTTCTTTTACATCCCAGGCTAGAGACCTACTGTGATCTCGCCTATAAACATTGGCTACATTAGTACTTAGATTGTGAAAGAGCGTCGTATTTTCGTCTATTTTCGTTAACCTGAATGAATCGTCAATCTCAACCATCTTAATGAATTTCAAATCTGGTCGTTCTGTTGGAAGGATTTCTCTGACAGTGGAAGACTTACTCATGTGTGGGAGAAATAGTTTTTCTCCAACTAGCTCTGTTCCGTCACTAAATACGACTTTGTTGGTGCTTAAATTTCCCTCTCTCAAGCTCCCTTTGGTCTGCCATTTCAAATTCATGGATTGCAATTTCTTATCACCGTCGGCGACACTCCGAATGGCACCAAAAGGTTCAAAATCCATAACGGTCGCTTTTTCAGAGCGCAGAGCTGACTCAAATCTACGAAAATCCGGTACTGAATATTCTGGATAAACCGATTTCGATAGTGGTTTGATCGGTACTCTCTCTTCGATTGCCCAAGAACGTGGGCCTCTGAGTTCATCTATAATACGCGGGATGCTCGGCAGGTTTGAGCCTGGTATTGAAATCCTAATTTCACCCGCAGCCTTACCTATGGCAGCATTACCATTAACACCGGCAGCTCGTGCACCAGTCATAGCTGCACTTTCTGCTGGTACTGCACCTAACTCGCTCAGCGGCGAACGAGCACTACTAGGTGGACTTGAAAGGTCAGCTCCCGCTCTTACAACACTTCCTGCAAACTTTCCACTACCTTTTGGGTGAGGTCCAGAAATTGGCTCGATTGGCCCACTAGGACTATTCAGTGCTCTTGGAATTTGCAATCCTTCTGCTGAGTTACTAGCCGGAGCCAACGGCGAACGCGGACCGGTAGGTAGGTTCGGTGGACTCGGTACTTCCGGAACTACACTTTGTGAAATCCTAGCTCTTCCGAAAAGAAATCCACCCAGCCCTCCACCTACAAAACCTAATGCTGCACCTGTTGGATTGGCGACCGAGTCGAGATTTGCTTTCCAAAAAGCTTGGCCAGCTCTTTCTCCATCCACTCGCTTTTGTTCAAATAGTGAGGAGATTTGCTGAGTATGCCCCAGAACGGCCCCTTCTGTTCCAAATCTAACTGCGCTGACTGCTCGTGATTGAAGTGCTGCTGGTGCTGTTTCTGCAATCATCCCAGTGGTTTTTCCAAGAGCACCAGCGAAAGGAGTCATTACACCTATAAAAGCTCCAGTAGCTGCATCATCTAGTGGTTTCGAATAGCTTCCATCGACTGCCTTCAAGCCTGATTTAACTACAGCACCTCTTACGGCTAAGTCAATAACACCTTTGCCCCGTGCAAGAGCAACAGCAGCGAAAGTAGCAGTATCAGCTAAAAAGTTAACGCCTAATCTTTGATCGTTATTGTATTCTCTGGCAGTATTGGTGGTTTTCAGGCTTATACGGCCATCAGCAATCTCGGTTGCTTTCACAATTTTGTCTGTTTGACCAGCGGCCACTAGCTGTTTTGTTCTATCAATATTTTTCTGTATGGCTTCGGAACCCATATCGTAGTTGAGTACATTGGACCAACGCCTTGCAAACCATGAGCCAGTTTCATAGCTACCACCAAGATTATTCTTCATCCAGTCGTACGAGCTTCCTAGAACACCTTGGGTATCTCGGCTCTTATGGAAGTTGTGCTCTGCTCGGTTGAGTTCCTTACTCAAGTCCACCAAATTAAGTCCGACAGCTTGCCCGGCTTTGGAGGGATCTTCTGGACCGTCTATTTTTGCGGTCTTATCCATTTTTTCGTCACCTCAACGTTGTCGCAGTTGCATTGGCTAGTTCAACAGTTGTAAGGTGAGCAACGTTTAATAAACGTTTAAATGGAATCAAGCCGACTGCAAATGGCAAGCGTCGGGTGTAAGTGACACTCAGAGGACTATGGGCGGATTATCTTGGCCGTGAATTTTAGAGCAGCACGGTCAATCTGTCTGCTCTACTTCAGGGGGCTAACGCTTCCGTCTTATATAAGCCCACCAGTCTCTAAGGCATTCAAACCCATCAAGAAGCAATAGCAGCATCGGTGCAAGCCAGCTATATTCAAGAGGTAGAATTTGTAATAGGCCTAGTACCAGGCGAAGGCCTTGAGCTATTGGTGGTTTGGCCGCTTCTAGTTCAGAGGAATGGCTTTGAGGATATCCCTGTTGGCCTACTTCTGAAATAGTAATTTGCTGGCCGAAGCTTGAGCCAGAGGCAGCTGTGACTTTGCACGATAAATGCGACATGTTTTTGCAACATAAATGCAGCTTGCACAATATTTGCACTCCCTCCATATGTATGGTGCGAGCGGCGTAGTATTTAGCCTATTTCTGGCTATTTTTTAGATCTTTCTGGCAGATCTAGCAGCAAGCTTTTGCTGGCAGCCTCAACAAGTTCGGGTGAAATGATAGAAATAGAATTGATGCCACGAACGCGCTCTATTTCAGTCTGAATGTTGAGAGCCTTTTGAATATTTGAGCTTGTGACTTCTTCGATTATTGTTATGGCAGCATCTTCAATGGCAACTGCTTCTTTGCGCCATCTAATCTCTAGTATTTGTCTCAACTCTTCAGCGCGTGGGGGGCTATACTCGTGATATAGGGCAACATCGCAACCGACCGGGTCAAATAGTCTAATTTTTCTATCGAAGCCAGGCACTGCCAGTAGCACTACACCGATATTGTATTTTTTTCGGAAGTCATTAGTTGCTTCCAGGCAGTCGAATGATAGGCGGTGAGCATTGTTGATGACAACAAGCTCCAGAAAATCCTTGCGTGGGGCCTGTCTCAGTAGCTCTGGTTGATACCAATACAACGAATCCCGAACCAGGCTGTCAAATTTGTTTCTGAGAAACAGTAGCGATGAGTTCAACTTTTTTAGGGAGCATTTGACTTCTGCGTCCCAGTAGGCCGAGTGACAGTCTGTGAGCTTTACCGGTGGTGACTGTGGTCGACGTGGTTTGTCCAAAAGTGGTTTGACGATCTGCCACTGTGCATATGCTTGACCTGAAGCTTCTTTTCCAACTCCTGGGCGGCCAGTACAAATGCCGATGGTGCGATTGGTTCTACAGAAGTTCGCAAATTCGATGAAACGCCTATGTTGCCTTGTTTCTATAAATTCGCCAGCCTGCTCTTTATGCATCTACTGTATATCTCCGAATAACTTGACGAGGTCTTTCTGGCAACGCAGGCACAATGGTTTCTTCAACCGGTGCTGGAGGAATTGGTCTTGCTGAGTCAGCGGCATAGGATTTCACGAGATCTTTGGCACCGGTTATCTTCTGGCGTAGCGACTTCTTGCGAGAGTTTTTGGCCTTTACTATGTCTTGATAGGTGGGCTTTTTTTCAACAAGCTCCGGGCACACTGCAGAGCAGACGAATTTGTTTTCGTGAAAAACAAAAATTTTGGAGACATCCATTGGGTCATAGCGGACCAGTACTGATTCGCGCATGTAACCATTTTGCAGCTCTGTATCAATATAGGAATAGTTGAGCACGTGAATACCATCTCGGCGAACTAGGCGAGTTTCGGAGATAGTCATAAGAAGCATGTGCAGCTTGTCTAAGGTCTCAGGCATCCTTGGCACTTGTGGTTGATTGCACCATCGGAAAAATGGGCTTTCGCCTGTGTCTTCGTTTTCGCGCTGCATATACTCATTGATCAGCCAATCGTGAAAAGTTCTTCGGAATTCGTCAAGCGTCATGCCAGGCTGCTTCGGTGGCTCACCTTCTGCTGTGTAACCGGTTAGATCGCAAAGGAAAAGTTCATTCATGGTCAGGAAAAAACGTTCAATTTTTCCTTTTCCTTGGGGGTAGTATGGACGTCCTTTGATTAGCTCAAACTCTAGCTCTATGGCAATTTGTTTTAATCGCAACGAGGTAAAATCCGAGCCTCTATCTGTGTACAATTTTTCGGGTATGCCGCAGGCCAACCACTTAGGTTCTGCCTTGTGCCAAATTGCCTGTCGTAAAGCAAGAGCGGTTCGTTGCGCCGATGGTGGCGCAAAATCCAGATAATAACCAGTAACTGCCCTGCTATAGTCGTCAAGGATGATTGTTAGAACAGGTTTGAGGGCTTGACCATGCTCATCCCAGACGAAAATATCCATGAAGTTGTGATCTGCCTGCCAAATTTCATTCGGACAGCTTGCTTCAAAGCGATGAATCATTTCATAGTGCCGCCTGTATTCAGCACTATCTCTAGATAGAGTGAGAAGATCAGCTGGAATACTGTTGTGAATCCGATAGATATTCCAGTATGTTGGCTCGGCCCAAAACTTTTTTGCACAGATTCTGGCGATCATGCGCTGAATGGATGAGCAGGGTAGATTCGGCAAGGCAATTCGATGAGCCCTGATCAGTTCTGTCAATTCATCGCTGATTCCGAAAGTGCCTTTATCAGTGCGCTTCTTGCGCTCTAGAGAAACGAAGCCGCCTTTTCGAAAACCGTCAAGTATTCGAGAAATAGTTGTTCTGTGCACTTTGGTTTCACGTGCGCGCTGGTTGATGCTCATGCCCTGCTCTATGCATGGTGCAATCAGCGCATATCTTTCGGAAGAAATGGCTTTATCGTCTGGTGTTTTGTGTTCGCTCAGAAGGCTGGCATCCGTAGTAAAGTGTAGTAGTGAAACTTGTAAGTTATGCTAAAGGTTGGCACCAAGCCGAAAGCGGCATGGAAAGACTAGCAAAAGATTGACGCAAAACTTAATACTAAAGATATAAGATTTGCTAATAAAAAGGTAAATGCTAGAGTAGTGAAAATCGGCTACGCAAGAGTATCTACAAAAGAGCAAAGTCTCGATATACAAATCAAGGCACTCCAGCGCGCTGGATGTAAGCTGATATATCAAGAAAAGGTTTCTGGTGTCGGTCGCACTAGGCCTGAGTTTCAGAAGATGATGCAGCAGATTCGGCAGGATGATGTTTTGATCATTTGGCGATTGGATCGACTTGCGCGATCGACAAGAATGCTTCTTGAAACAATCGAAACACTGCAAGAACGTGGTGCTTCGTTTAAGTCGTTGCAGGAGCCCTGGGCTGATACCACTTCTGCTGCCGGTCGGATGGTAATGACTTTCTTTGCAGGTATGGCTGAGTTCGAGAGGGATCTAATACGCGATCGAACAGATGTGGGTCGCAAAGCTGCTTTGGAGCGTGGTGTGAAATTCGGTAGGCCTAGCAAATTGTCGGATGAGCAGTTAAAGCTTGCAAGAAAGCTGATCAAGCAAGGTGAGTCAATTCATGCCGTAGCGGATATTTTCGGGGTGCATTTCACCACCCTCTACCGATATCTTCGCGGCTGATAATTTTAAACTAACTGTTTGGATGTCATATTTATCGTGCAAAAAAGTGTCGCATTTATCGTGCAAAGTGACACCGCTTGTTGCCATATCGCAATCGGTGCAGCGAAGGGAAAGATGGCTTATGTCCTTTTCGTCAACGAGATGATGTATGCCTAGAGAGGTTATGGCAGAAATAGCGGCTTCAGATGTTCCCATGCGCTTCTTTGAACCGATACGGTTGTATAGGTCTTGGTTAGTTGGATATTCGCATCGACGGAAAACGGAGATACCATTCTCTGGACCATTTCCCATATATTCTCTTCGTCTGACAAAATCGCGTGCATCCAAATTAGGTCTGCCGGTTGCAGGGTCGAGTTCTGCGGGCGTGCGTATGATGCCTCGCAGAACAATTTCGTCGGGCTTGGTTTTCTTGTCGCAAGGCATAAGTGATAGATACGACTAGGCTACAGCTACAGCAGTCAGATTGGAGCTGAAGTTTTGCTCGCTGACCGCAGTCTTGTTGCGAAAATATTGAACAGAACCATCACATTTGACATATGCATGGAAGTGTTCGCCAGTGTTTTCCCAGTCGAGCGAAATTTCGGCGTTAACAGTTAGGCCCATTTTGGGTCTGTGAGCATCAGCTTTTTGAAAGGTTTCAAGAATCTGGATAGTTGACATGCGGCTAAGGTTCGTCGGAAGGATATCGCTCTCGTCAGCAAACTCGCTTGCTTCAGCACAAAGTCTATTGAGTTGGTCAATTGCCTTCTCAAGCCATTTTTCAGAAATTTGTTTCTTTGCAACTAGCATAACTGTAGCTCTGTTTAGGTTCTTAGTCGAATCATACCCTAATAAGACAGATTTGAATACTTAAAAGTGCCCACTGGTGGGAAAACCACCACACTTTGTTAGGTTGGCGTAGCTCATGATGGTTCATTGACAAGCGCTAGCGCTTGTCGTCATTGCACTGCTGTTCTGAAATTGATAGCTGAGGATGCAGCGCGCTAGTGGGCAACGACGCGCCACAGGCACGGAGCGACCGAAGGGAGTGGAGCATTGCCAGAGAGGTATTTGAGGCTCTGCGAAAAAACCGATTCTGGTAATGCAAGATACAATGCGGACGGTTGCCACATATAGAAACCTAATATATGGCTGTTTATTAGGTCGGTGGAGCTAGTAAAAATCTATGGCAAAGGTCGGTGATGACGTATATTATATTATAGACGGGCAATAGATAGGTTGGTGGATATGGCGGCGAAGAAACAGTACCAGGATATCAAGGTAGGGCTGAACGAATCAGACCGGATGAGATTGGCGACAGTAGCGAGAGTGCAGGAGCGGACGAAAACAGAGGTAGCCAGAGAGGCTATTCGTTGGTATCTGGATAACTACGAGGAAATAAAAGCGCAGCCAAGGGAAGGGAAGATGGCAGAAGCGATGATGTATGCGACCAAAGAGATCGTGCGGGCGATAACAAGCGGAGTTGACCGGATCTGTGCGATGTTGGCGAGGCAGGGGCGGGCAATAGGAACGCTGTATGAGCTTCAGTACATGGCCATACCTGATCAAGATGAGGCCGATGTGTTGTTTGCAGAAGCCATGAAGTTGGCGAAGCAAAAGCAAGCCAAGTACATTCAGGAAGATGAGAAGGCGTTAATAGCGCAGCAGAAGAAGGTGGTACTTAGCCCGTGATAGTTGTAAGGCACAGCTATATATCGGCCAGAGACCGGCAGAGCCGGAAGGTTGCCGGTGGTCAGCCTAAGCTGGTGGCTGTCGGTCGGGCGTTGGCGCACCTGAAGTACATAAAGCACCGGCCGGGCGAAGATCGGGAGCCAGGAGGGCGAGAGTTTTTTGATGAGACCGAAGACCGCCTGGACGACAAGTCATTGCGTCGGGCGGTGAGAGAGCAGCGGGATAGCAAGGTTGTTGTTCATAAGCTGACGTTGGCGCCGGAGATTAATCCGGGGGACAAGCGGCAATTTACCCGTGAGGTCATGCACAAGCTGTCGTGCGAGAAGGGCTTAGATCTTAAGTGGATAGCTGTTGAGCACAATAATACGGCGCACCATCACATCCATGTTGTAGTGATGGGCAATGACAAGAACGGCAAAGAAGTACATTTTGACAAAAGAGACTATGAGCGGGTCAAGGAGCATGGAGACAGGTATCTGGAGCGGCTACACCCGCTGGAGATGGAGCTATCGCGGACGAGGCGAGAGCGCAAGGAGCGTGAGCGAATAGAGCAGCGCACAAAGGAGCGGGAGTTCGAGCGCCTAGAGCGGGTGCGAGAGGGATTGGAGCTGTCATATTTCCACAGAAAGATTGTGAGAGAGCAGCTAGAGCCATATCAAAAGTGGAAAGACAAGCCACGCAAAGAGAAGAAGCAAGCAGCCGACGAGCCAGAAAAGCCCCATTTTCAGAACACGATTGAGGCCACAGGCAAGGAGTGGAGCAAGGAGAACACTCTTGCTGAGCTTCAGGAGTTAAACCAATATCTGTGGGACAACCCAGAAGAGCGTATAGCAAAGCCAGAGTATCGCAAGTTAGTCGCGTGGATGAAGGAGAAGGAGCGCGCTTTAGAGTCTGGGCTACAACCTGAGGTGCAAACTAAAAGTAAGGCTCCTGAGGGCAGCGAGGGGCCTCTGGATGCTTCTAGGAAGGACAAAGAATACTTTGAGTATCAAGGCAAGAGGTACAGCAAAAACAGCCCTTACGAGAAGTTGAGAGAGCTATCGGAAAGGCTGCGAGACAAAACGGCAGAGAAGCTACCAATTGAGGACTATCAGAATCTGCGTGGTTGGATAGACCATGCTGACCGGGCGCGGTGGTCTGGCATAGTTGAGAAACAGTTAGAATTATCAAAGAAGCAATATGGCAAAGAGGGTGCACAGAAGACAATGCCTGACGCACATAGGGTTGTTGTTGATCCAGTTCAACAGAAGGTAATGGCCAATCCTATTGTGGGGATGTTTGTTTCTGGCGCGTCGTTTGCCAACGAGTTGGTGAGGTGGATACCGCTCACCGATCAAAGAGATCGCATGAAGGAGGCAGGCGACGCCTTGGAAGATGCGAAGTTGGCCAGGCACCAGGAGCATGTGAAGCCAGGGCGCAAGCCAGAAGAGAAGGCCCGAGACAAGCAGTCGATAGAGCGGCTAGACGATGGCATTGAAGAGAATAAGAGGGCGCAAGACGAGCGGAAGAAAGAGAAGAAGCGCAACGAGAAGAAGCCGGATAGCCCATTCCGTCGTGACCCATGGGGGCGCATGTGATGAGAGTCGAAGACACTGGCATAGTTGACACGGCTCTAAAAGACTTCCCGATACTGGCAGTTAATGTTCTTGATCGGCTTGGCTATCAGATTTCGAGGGCCAGCAAGCAGCTCGATCAGATATTGGCTACAGAGAGAGTCGACGAGCAAGTTGGCCGCGACTGGTGGCGGCATGAGTATCGTCTCGTTCTGAGGTGGCGCAAGGCCAGTAGCGGCGTGTTTGTCAGCCTGGAGCTAGAGGAAAAGAAAGGCTCTGCCAGTCGCAGCGACTGCCAGAAGCGCAGTGACAGGATTTTTCTGGAGTTAAACAGAGACGCAGTAAGGGCGCATGAGGCAAGGGCTCAGCGCGAGGTCAGTACTGTGCATGGGGCGGCTCGTTGGGGCAATGCCGAAGAGCTGAAAGCAGCAGGCTATATTCAAAAGACGCCTGACGCTAAGAGGCTCATCATCGGCCGGACACCAGAGAAAGAATACTTACAAGTGCCGGAGTTCTGGACCCATGCTCACTCGATTGTGTGTGGCCGCACAGGCGTCGGTAAGTCACGCGGGTTTTTCATCCCGCAGCTAATTGAGCGGATTGGCACGAGCATGATAGTGACTGAGGCGACGCCCGGCTACGAGTCCGGCGAGTTGTACAAGCTAACATCTGGTTGGCGTAAGATGGCCGGGCATGACATTTATTGCTTCAACCCGTCAGATATGAGTTCGCACAGAATCAATCCGATAGACAGGATTAGGCGAGCGCCAGAGGAGCTTAAGGCGCAGCTAGCTGAGAAGCTAGCCGATTTAGTAATCATGAATGGAGAGAGTACCGAGAGCAGGGGCGAGCAGACGTGGAACCGCTCAGAGAAGCTTTTGTTGATACCTCTAATTCTTCATGCAGCAGCTGGGGAGCCACAATTTGGGCACTTCGGAGCTTTGCGCTGGCTGCTTTTGCTGGGGCCAGATAGGCTAGCTGAGATACTGAAGCGCAGCCCGTCAGACGTTGCTCAGATGGAGTTTGAGGGCTGGATGAGGCTTTCCGGCGAGACAGATTTTAAGTACGGTGTGTTTTCAGGACTGCTCACAAAGCTCAATCCTTGGATGACCGACCAGATGGTGACGCTGACAGAAACAACAGACATCGACCTAGATGGGTTCAAGAACCGGAAATTTACTTTCTACTTGGCAGTACCGAGTCGATCGAGAGACAGCAAATTGATAGGCTCATTGATGGTCAACTTCCTGTTGGATCACATCCTTGAAATTAGGGAGCAGATGAAGTACCCAGTCACCATGCTACTTGACGAGTTCACTAACTTCGGCAAAATATCTGGCATTGGAGACACACTGTCGATTATCCGTAAGAACAAAATTGGGCTGATTCTGGGATTTCAGAACTATGCACAGTTGGAGCAGGTCTACAGCAGACGAGAGGCGCAGATAATAATCGACATGCCGGCGACGCAGGTTTATTTCAAGCAAAAGACGTTCAAAGAAGCGAAGGAGCTTAGCGAAGCTATTGGGCGCACAACCATTGAGGAAGCCAGTGTCAGTGACTCTGGGCGAGTACAAGAGTTTGTCCAGGGGCGAGCATTAATAACGGCGGACGAATTGATAAGTTTGAAGGATGAAGTGATTGTCTTTACCGCTGATACAAGGCCGCTCAGGCTGCCACTAACATCACCTACTGCATACGAGCAGGCGCTGGCATATGACGCGCCAGAACGAGAGAAGCATATCGTGAGTGAGTTTGTGCGCAAGCGCGGACACATGGCTCGGAGCCAAGAGAAAGCACAAGAACAAAAAGAACAAGAAGAGAAAGAGCAACAGCAACAGAAGCAAGGTCCATCGGCAAGCAAAGACCAAGGACCGTTGAATAAGAATAGTCAGAACAGCAGTCAATACAAGAACAATAAGTCTAATAAAAATAACAAGAAGGCAGGTAGTGGCTTTGAGAGGCAGAGGCCAGCAGCCACCGAGAAAACATACAATGAGAAAGAGCCAGAGGAACGCAAGCCATACAAGAAGCCGGATCGTACTCCTGGCGCTCCTGATTTTAAGTAACGAGAGAAATAAGTAGAGGGGGCAAGAAACAGATTATGGGGCTAGGATCAGAAACGTACTTGCTCCTGCACAAAATGCTGGAAGCAGCAAAGACAGAAGAAGATCTGGAGTTAGTGCGCAAGAACTTTCAGCTAGTTATTGATGAAAATCGCGGTAGCAAAAACCGTGATGATCGGTTTGACGTGGCATGGTCGATGTCCTGCTTGGCTAGCATCTATGTTCGGTTGGAGCAGATAACACTGGCCGAACAAGCCTATTTGACAGCAATTAGGCTATTTGACGAAAACAATATGCCGATAAATTCTGCCGGTCTATCGATGGCGCTGGCTAAACTTTACGTTGAACTAAGAAGGTTAGATGATGCAGAGAGTCAAATGAAGGCATACGTTGAATACGAGACCAAAGACTGGGGAGTTGGAAGCGACCATGCAATGGCCGCACAAGAAGAGCTTGTGCATTTTCAGAAAACCGGCAAATTTATTCAAGCATTTGAGCACAGGTGGTGCCAGCCGTGTGGAATTGATGAGTATGGAATTGGCTTTGCCGAATGACCAAGTAACATAGAATGAGAATCAAGACAGCTGAGGCGAAGTAAGAGCGATGCTATTTGCGGGAATAATTGTTGGCTTACTTGTCTGGGGGCTGGTTGGCTCTTTTATCAGGTTCTTTGTCCTGCAGACTCCTATGACCGGCATGTTCGAGGGTTTTGTTGCTGGCGTCTGGGCGGCCTGGCCGTTCATACACCAGTTTCGAGTTAGGCGGTATAACTTTCTCCATCCTGTGCCAAAGGAGTACAAGCTAGCTGTGCCGCAGGCTTTTGCTAAGGTTAGAGACTTGCTAGCTGAGTCGATTTATAACTATGGTGATAAATGGAACATAGTCACGGCCGACCCTCAAAGCAAGAAAATTGTTGCCAATTTGCGCTTCACTGATGAAGAAACGAAGATGGAAGGTGACGCACGAGGGCAGTTGCACACCAGGACAGAGCGTGTGCAGCGGCTATTAGAGCTAGATGTTCAAATGAAAGAAACTGGTGATGGAACAATCGTGCAGGTAGATTTCAGCCCCAAGATTGAAGGTGCCAATATTTCTGCTTGCGACTCTATTATCACTGGTTTTTGTAGGAATATTGAGGCATCGATGGGGCCGGGAGTTGAGCGGGGCTCAGCCATTGACACTAGGCTACCGGCGCCGCCTTGGTGGTTGGTCGGGCTCACCCTTTGTGCTCTGTTGAGCTTTTTCACCACTGTTTCTGTGCATGTCTCTGATGTTAGGAAGAAAATAGCCAATCACCCGCAAGAGATTGAACAAGAGAAGGTTAACCAAGAGCAGCGTGAGCAGGGCATGAGGGAGGAAATATGGGCGTGGCAGAGGTTCAAGGAGGGTCATAGCCTGAAATGAACGACTTACACGCCGCTTATTCTATACTTGGCCTTGAGCCAGGCTCTTCGATGGAGGTCATTCAAAGGCGCTACAAGCGCTTGATTATGGTATGGCATCCAGACAGGTTCCAGAATGCAGAGGGCAAGAGCGACGCGGAAGAAGAGCTGAAGAAAATAAACAACGCAAAAGATCTGCTCACGAAGCATTTTAACTGTGGGCACAAAGACATAGGTGTTTGTGAGTGTAGGTCTAGTAGTGACGAGGGACAGTATCAGCGCGCGCCGGGCTCTACTGGGCCCGGGCGCAAAGCGAAAAGTACTGACGATATCTTCAGAGAAGAGCAGGCCGCAAAACAACGCGACAGTGAACGCAGTGAAGAAGCCAGACAAAAAGCTGAAAAGACGGCCCAGGAAGATCATGAGCAGGCAGTAAAAACAGCATTCACGCAGGAGAACGAGCGCAATACTGAGTCACTGAGATGGAAGATATCTATTGGCAGTGCCACCGCTTTTGTCTTATTGATGTTCCTCCCAGGAACTGCTGATCTTGTGGCGCCGCCAATCTTGGCTGGTCAGAATGTTGTCTATGGTCATAGAGAAAGCGAGAAAAGCAGGCAAGTGTCTGCTGAGTGGCAGAACTATCAAAGTGATAAGGAGCGGGTGGCATCTACATTGGTGCCTTCGGGCGCAAGAATAGACACGTCTAGTTGGCGGCCGCCGTTTATTTCTCGTAGTCCAGATGCAGATTCTCTTTCGCGGGCAGCTTACCAGAAGCTTGTTGTGAAAGTTGAGGAAGAAAAGAAACATCATGCGATGGATGTTTACCAGGCGAGGAGTGACGTTGATCGATATGAGAAGGCTATAGCCAGGAGCCAGAGTGTTCTAGCTGAAGCCGAAGCTAAATTGGCCGCGCCCAATATTAGTATCAACGAGCAAAGGTTTACCCTTGCTGATCAAGATAGCCACCGTAAGTATTTGCAAGAGAATCAAGAGAGTCTGAAATTAGCCCAGCAGAGGTTGGCAGAACTCGAAGGAGTGAGCCCCGGAGCCATTCCAGCTGAACCGAGATTCGGGCCAGCTCCGGTGCCTCTGTATCAGCAACAAACGACAGTTCCTGTTGAGCCAAGATTGGGACAGGCTCCTGTTTCGCCTCTCTATCAGCCGCCCATACAAAGTTCTGAGGATGCAATTAGAGCCAGATTTAGACAAGGTATCAACAGGATAAAGGACTAACTCAGAGGTAGTGAACGTTTGGAGTGCGGCACGAAGAGATTATTGACACTATTTGCCGGTTTGATTTTATCTAGTCAAACGGCCCAAGCCAAAGAGCCAAGTATCTACAGCATCTTCAGTGGGGAGATTGGAAAGCAGGGTGTGCTGAAGCAGCTAGCTGTAGCGACCTGCAATATCAAAAGCGGCTGATTCTTCAATTTCAGTAAAGCCAGGGCCGTTGACTGAGCAGGAATTGTTTTAAGCTCTAACACCAATTTGCATCAGAACACGTCGAATCAAATCTGTACTGGGACCCGTTACTTGACCAGGCGTGATTGGCGATATTTTTGCCACCAGGCCAACGAGTTGGCCGCGATTGTCAAAGATGGGAGAGCCGGAAGCGCCAGGCATAACACTATCTATGGTGTATCGATTTTTGCCCCAGGTACTAGCGCAATTAAATTGACCGGGCGACGCGATTAACCCCTTCAAACCGCCGTGATGGCCAATAGCCGCCACCCGAGAGCCTTGCATAAACGTCTCCCTATCGGCAAATGTGGGCACAGAAAATTTGGTACCGTTCGGGAAATCGGATAATTGCAGAATGGCAAGGTCATTGCTGGTGTCGAGACTGACGACACGTGCAGCGTATATTTTGCCATCGAGGGTTTCAACAGACAGCTTGGAAGAGTTTCGCACTACGTGCTCATTGGTAGCTATCTTGCCGTCACGGGTGACAAATACTCCACTGCCTGCTCGATCAGCATGACTGACAGGAGCTTCTGCATCGAGTGTTTTAGTGACGCGCACCACAGACTCGCTCGGCTTGAGATACCCTCTGCTACTGGGCAGCGTCTGGTATTCAACAAGGCCCATTCCTTGCTCCTGCGAGCCCCACATACCAAGATCGCGAGATGTGCTTCTGGTCAACCGATCTAGCGGCTGCTGGGTGATGCGACGGTGCAGAACGGCTACTTTCCCGATGTCAAACTTCTGCGGGTCAAGGCCGAGTTGTTTGCTGACCTGAAGTTGAAAATCAGTGCTGTTTCTGTTTCCGGGCAGAGCGGTGGTGTCAAAGTGAAACGGTGATTTCGGCCGAAATAATTGTTTCCCTACGGACGGAAACAGTCTGTCAGCTGCCTTAGCGGCTGCTGATAGGAGGCCACTCTCGGCCAGCAAAAGAGCGCCAGTTCGCTCTACCAACGGCAAAGCTTCACGGGCTGTTAAGGCTGCTTTAACTGGATTAAACACTCAATCACCGTAGCTGAGTCACTCGGAGCAGTCAATTGGGGTTTTACGCCCGAAGGCGCACGCTTGGTAGGTATTGCCCTAAGCTAGTTCTCTTGAGCTTTCACCTGGAGATTTGGATCCTGTTCTAAGTAGTGCTCTGCGTAGCCCGAGATCGATGGGAACGTATATTGTCCCGACTTCGGATTTAATAATGTATCGGCAGGTTCCGGTGGAGCTCCGATTACGCCCGGATCTTCTGGTGCTGGTTCAGCTACCAGCGGATTATCCATATAATCGCTTCCATGAGGTGGTTCTGTATCGCTAGGTTGCTCAGATTCCTCTTGAACAGCATAGCCTTGCGGACCTAGATTTTCGACCTTGGCCTGTAGTGGGCGTGGGTAATGCAAAATATCAGCGTGGATGCCAGAACTAGAATCAGGTCTAGATGCCGGTTCAAGTGTAGCCTTCGGGCTGTTGTGTAATGCGTCTAGCCCGTGGATGTCGAGTAACTGTGAAGCGGAGGTTAGATATTGAGAACTGGTGTCTTTGGTAGCCATTGCCGAATAAGCTAGGTTTCGTTCTGAGTTAGTAATGTTATTAACTTCGTTCTGTAAGTTAATGCTACCGCTGTCAGTGTTTTTAGAATCTAGAGACTCATAGTTTTCCAACTTTGCCATTGTTAGTTCCTCGTTTCGTTTTAGAAAATTGAATCAGGGCATTTGAACCACATTTTTTGTTCAAACTTATCTCGATTGCACTTAGTGGAAGCGCCTTTGAAACATTTGATGCGATGAATATAGCAATGACAACGTTAAGATCAAGTTCATTTTTTGAGTCAGAAACAATATTTACGCGTGGAATCATTTCTATGCAGCTTTCATTCTTGGTTTTTAGTAGACCGGTCTGTTTGCGCGAGCAAATTTTTTTAGTGCCAAACGCCGTGCCATGACATTTACCCTGAGATAACGCTAACGAGCGGGTTAGTATTGTCGACTAAAGAGGCGGGACATCGCAGCTGTATGCCCCGCCTCTTTTTTTGTTGGCTAGCCCATGTTCAGACGCGGAGGGGCCGATAGTTAGCGAAGGAGGCTCCGAGCCCAGCGAACAAGCCAACCGTGTAGCTGTTCCACACGAGTGAGTTGATAACGCCGCTATCAAAAGCATCCATTCCACCCACAAGAAGGTGCTGATGAGAGATGGCAAAGCCCAGAATGGAGAAGCTGAACACGAGCGTGTAATGCAGCCCTCCGGTGAGAACATACGTCAGCCAAGGCGAGTTGCAGCGATGCAACCATTCAGCGAAAGGCGCGAACATGTAAGCGCTGGCAAAGGAGAAGAGTAGGGTCGTAGGGACAAACGCTGTCGGGAGGTTGATCGAGAAGAGTTTGACGTTGATAGATCCGATGATGAGGGTGCCGACAAAGGCGAAGATCGCAGAGAATATGGTGGTCTTGACACGTGAGGTCATGGGATTGTCTTTCTATTTGACTTGTTAAACGCAATTGTGTATTTCAGTGCGCAGGGAGTCTGTTTTTGAGTGTTTCCGAGCGTTAATTCCATCGCTAGCAGTCGAATCGGTTTAGAGGATCCTAAAGATCTTGGCGTAATGTACAGGGCGTTGCGGATATTTGAGGATTCTAAAAGAAGCTAATATGGGCGCGACAATACTCCATATGATCACTACTGCGAGCAAGACGAAGCCAACACCAATCGGCATTAACAGCAGCGAAAGTAGTGCCCAAGCAAGAGTGTTGAACTGGAAGTTTAGCGATTCGCGCGCATTGATTTTAGTCAGCTCATCGATCTCGATAAGCAGCACGAGTACTGGTACTCCCAGAGAGACGAAAACCGAACCACTGAAGAGGCATGCTAGTTGACAAATGATAGAAAGTGATTTTGAAGTTTTCATTTTCGTTTCCTGTTTGCAGCAGTGTGGCTAAGATAAAGGGCGCGTGCGCCCTTTATCTTTTTACTGCGAACTCGATGCGTAGGGCCAGGGTCCTACAGGGCTTCGGGGCCGAACGAATCCGGCAAGAGCTCCAAGAGGGTGGTGCGAACCAGAGACTGGTCTTCGCCAACGAGGAGAATCTTGGCGTCACGGCCGAACTCCCGCAGAATCTGCAGGCATTCGCCGTCGATGGGGTTGTGACCGTTCACAGCATTGACGGTGACAACCAGGGTCGGGTCGTTGATGAAACCGGCCAGGCGAGCAGCGGTCATGGCCGCGCTTTCGCAACCGACCGAGGCACCATACGAAGCGTTGTCGATCACCGCTCCCTTGAATGCGCGTCGTTTGCCGCCAGCATTAAAGCCGACGAGAACAGCGCCACGCGCATTTCTGGAATAAGGAACGTGCGACTTGCAACGCTCGCCCAGGGCAGCTTTGACGAGTTTACGCTCGTTGGCGGTCTGGTATGTGCAGTGAATGGTCGGGCCGCTGGCTGCGGGGAGCAGCTCATCAATGGCGCCCCGACGCACATTGCCGTCGTGGTCGACGATATTGAGCAGAATACCGCCGCGGCCGAACTGCGTCAGCACCTGACGACAGACACCGCAAGGTGAGCCTCCAGGGTACTTTCGGCAGAAGACGGCGACAGTCTTGAGGTGCTTGTAGCCTTCCATCACCGCCGTGGTGACAGCGTTTCGCTCAGCGCAAATGGTGGCAGGGAAGAAGTCGTTCTCGACATTGCAGCCGTGGAACATGCGCACCATGCCCTCTTCGTTGGCGGCCAGCACAGCGCTGCCGACAGGGAAGTTGGACTGGAAGCAGTGGGCGCGGTCGGGGGCATTCATGGCCACTTTGACCAGGGTACGTTCGACAGCAGTGAGATCGTCGTGCTTGGTAAACAATCCGAGGATGTCGTTCATTTTAAGTCTCCATTGTGTTTTACAATGCACACGAGGGAATCTGGTGCGCATGAATTTTGGGTAGCATTGTTAGCAGCCGCTGATGCAATCGACCATGATTACGTCGGGGGCACCAGAAATTGTCACTTGTTAAACGCAACCGTATATTTCGGTGCGCAAGAGGGGCTGTTTTGTGGGTTTCCGAGTGCAAGGGACAACACAAGCAGTACGTACATTGCACAGAGCACACTGCCTATAAGGCGAACGGCTTGGTCAGTCATGGGAGATTCCGTTTTCCTGCATGAGTTACACACCCAAAGTAAATACCAGCGCCAGGCTCACAAGTGTGAGCATCATCCACGCAAAAGAAGTCATTCCATTTTGACGTTTCGTCATGTTTACTGTTGAGAACAGCCCGAGAGCGGTGAAGAAGAGCATGAAGACAATCTTGAGGTCCATTGATTTTCCGTTTTCGTTTGAGGGATTCTGGCCACTGTGTTTAAGAAAGCACACGAGGGAATCTGGTGTGCTTTTCACGGTTAGGTATTTTCTTTGACTGTTCAACCTCTCTGGTTGAACAACCAGCAGTTGTTACGCAGACTGGTTTCCTCGTGGCTGTATGTGTCGAGCAGACCAACATATGAAATGTCGTCTTCGTAGCTGCAATGCAGCGAAATCTGCCTCTGAATTCCGCATAGTGCCGTGTGTATCAGCTGGGCACGCACAACGTTGTTGATCACTGCCATGTCCAGAGTGTCAGCCTTCAACCCATGAAAAGGCATGAGCACCTTCAGCAAAGCTGACTTAATCTGCTCGATGGGCAAGTCGCGCAGAGCAATCTTGTAGCTGCTGAGACGAGCCCTTTGTCTCGTCTGTTCCTGACGCAAAAACCATACTTTCCTCTGGTCCTGACTTGCCGCCTTGATGCGCTTCTGATAAGTCGATTCCTTCTGCTGGCTCTCGCAGATCTCGAACTCGGCGAAGAGGGCGAGAGAAGATTCGAGGAAATCCTCGATGAAGGAAATCGTGTCCTCAAGCCGATTGTAGTCGCTGCTACGGTGTTCGGACTCCACATTTGCCCACGACATTGCTTTCCAGTCGACGAAAGGAACGGCACCACTGGTTCCTTCCAGAGCTGAGCGGAGGGCATTGAGACCGGCCAGGTAGCTGACATCGGTAAGCCGTTCGCTACCCCGCGGGTCGGCTTGCACCGTAGCTTCGTCCGGCATCAATTCGATGTCGCTGTAGCGCGAAATGCGATACTGTAGCTGCCCGGCCAGAATGAGATTGTTCATCGCCCGACGCCTTTTGTGCTCGTCGTCACCAGCCTTGACTAGCTCGGCGCGCACCATGACCGCAGCATTCACGAGCTCTTTCATGACAGGAAACATTGCGGTCATGCGCTGCAATGCAATCCTGTTGCTGGCAAATGCAAGTTGTACTGCTTCAAGCTCGACGTCGAATTGGCGATCGTGAATTTGGGTACGACGCGTAGACCAGTGCTGCTCATCGGCGAGCTTCGCTTTGTTAGAGATATAGCGTTCGTGGCTGAGGCGGAGTTTGTTCTCGATGCTGTTGGCCTTTTCGAAAACGGCCTGGAGAAAGCTGACAGACTGCTCCGGTTCGAGACCCCAGGCTGAAGCTTTGGAAGTAGCAATGATGGAAGCAATTTCGGTGTTTCTGATGTACTTCATTTTCATCTCCTTTTTACGCTCAGGTTTGAGTGCGCACCTTTGACTGGGGTGATGAATAGTAGTCTTGGTTCTATTTGCTTTTGGTTAGCCACTGATGCAATCGACTATGATTATTTCGTGGGCACCAGAAATAGTCATAGTCTCACATGTCAAGCTCTACTCATCGTTTGATTAACCAAGTCGAAAAGCGGAGTCTAGAGAGACTCATACTCGCGTTAAAGCTCAAGCGATAGCTCTGAGATTTCCAACGGATGCTGCTCCTGTTTCTGCTTCGAACTTGACGAAGCCACGTTTTAGAAGCTCCGACTCGCAGTCCTCCGGAAACAGATAGCTCGAGAAGAGCCCTTCTCCAACTTCATCGTCGCCTTCCAACAGAAAACGTTCAACAAAGAGTCCCAGTGACCCTTCAAAGTTAGCTTTCGTTCACCCAAAGTCACGACTGGGATACAAATTGTAGTGGCATGTGTACTCTTGCTTCCTGCATTCTTTGGCCGACCAGACTTTGAAGTCTAAAAGTCTTTGGGCCGGAAGAGTGTGCGCTTCTTATACCAGCCGGGCTTTCTGCTCCTCTCTGAGAAACGCGAGCGTTCGGGATGCGAGGTAGAACGCTCGCGCAGCAGCATATACGCTCTGTTGCTGATGTTCAGCAATAGGAGAAACACGAAGGAAAGTAGTTTCAGCATAAACCTGCTCTCTTTGGGCTCGTTCGAGTTCTTCTACTGCCGACGAGATGATGAATCGTTCCGATTCCTTCTTATTCCTGACCTCATTGTCGTTGAGCTCCTTTTCGAGGGACTGCACTTGCTCTTCCTGAGCGATCCGCTTTGCGAGGTCCTTCATCACCTCCAAGGCCAAACCTTCGCGACGCAGTTCGGCAAGCAAGTTCTCTTTTCGCGCAGTGAAACGATCCAAACTCCGGCGGTAATCTGATTTTCGGCACAGATTGATGTTGGCATTGTCGAGATCGTCTGCCCAATCAAAGTGTAGTTCGCGGAGCTGCCTGAGTACGGACAGCGCCTCTCTATAGGCTTTAGCCGTTGCAACAACTACGTTATATGCTGCATCTACTTTCGTCAGGGCTGGGTCAATCTTGTTCATGGTTTTAGCTTCCTTTCAGCCGTATCTGGCTTTTAAATTTGAATGGTTTTTACTTGCCGGAGTTGTCCGGGTATGTAGAGATTTGACTGTACTAGGTGGCGAGGGATGGATAAAGAGCCAACCAAAACCACATCCGACGCGTCCTGACGCGCAAAGCAGATAATCTTCGAGGTGGCACCAATATCGATACCGATAATGGTGCCACGCCTACAGGTACTGCTGGATTTGAGCTAATACAGTAATGGCCTAGGCAACAAGTCCGGCCATATTGAGTAGTTACCTATCGCTTCAGTCTTCCGAAGGCTCTTCTCTGAAATGAGCCAAAGCCTCCAGAGCTTCATGGAAGGCCTCTTCGGCTGCAGCAACACCGGCTATCTGAAGTTCGACAATGGGGGCAATGCGATTGAAGGCTGCTTCCGCTTGAGCGTGCCTCCGTTTCACGAGTGCCTCTTCATTGATTGCCGGAGAAGTGTTCATAAGGTCGAACCGACTCTTCGCCAAATTTTCGGTGTTGACAAGTTCTTGCTCTAGTGCTTTAACTTCTTCCTTGAGATTGAGCATCTCTGCCAGGGTTTTCCTCTCCCGCACTTCGTAACGTTCGTGCGTAATAAGGTAAATTGAATGCTCTAAAAGAGCCGTATTACGGTAGACTTTTCGGCGCTCTATTGAGTTTTCCAGTGTTGCGATTCTCGTTTCATCGAGTTTCTTACTGCAGTCGAAGTAGAGATCCTGCAGCTGTCTGAGTATCGACAATGCGTCCTTGTAGGCATCGGACGCCGATACAACCGCGTTGTAGGCGGTATCAAAGGTTGTACGATCGGGGGCGATTTCTTTCATGGCTAGTACTTTCATTTGGCCGTTGTTGGCTGTTGTTGAGAGGGAGTCTGATTAAACTTTCAACTATAGATGTCGTTCATTTATTCGATCTGTTTAGTGCAGTTGCTAGTGCTGGTAAAGAGAGGCTCTTTCTTTACAGTTTGGTTGCGCACATCCTTGTCGTGCTCGACCTAGTTGGAGAGAGCAGGATTGAAGCGAAAAAGCTGTTCACGTGCCTGCGTTTTGTGCTGTTCCGCAAGCGACACCCGTGAGATTTGCTGCAAAACCTTAAGTTCGACGGCAGCGGAGATTTCTTGCAAGAACCTTCTTACATTTGGTGTGGGATCACTTTTATCTCGCTCAAGGTCATTGAACAAACGCTTTTTTAGGCCAGCAAAGATCACATCATCAATGATCGGGGCAGCCGTCTCAAGCCTCATCTCATTTTCGAGCCGCAGCAATTCGTTCTCAGCACTTTGGAGTAGTTTGCTGTCATTGAGAGATTGTGCATCGATTTTCTGAGCCTGGCATAGAAAGAGTCGCTCCTTGTTGTCGCCTTCCACTCGACATTGCTCATCGTGCAAATGATTAAGGAAGCCTCGGTGAGAACGGCAGATTTCCTTTGTTGATGGAAGGCTGGCGTCAGCCATCCACTTGGCATAAAGCTGCTGCTGCTGTCTAATTGTCTCCAGGACTCTATGCGCATAGTCCCAATTGGAGGATGTTGCGTGGTAAACGTAAGCGGCGTACCTTACATGAACGTTAGTTTCGGATGCGAGCATAGAGTCGATTTGCTCACGAGAAATGGTAGCGATTGTCATGGGAATGCCTTTCTGTTGGATTTGCCTACACAAGTTAAGCAAAGCGATCGTAAGCTTGCAGCGTGCTTTTGCTAGGTGATAGGTAGTAGATCAATCGCGGCAAACAAAAGCATCAGCGAGTTTTTTCAGGCAGTCCTGAATTAGCGAGAAAACGGTGCAAATGATAGCACTGGAAGCAGCAAATGCCGGGAATCCAATCAACACTCCTAGATTGAAGATGGCTGAGCCAACCTTATTTTGGGGCTGATAGTTGAGCACCACAAAAAGTGTCGTACAGAAGAAGCAGATCGCGTAGCCTGCCAGAATGATAATTTTCCCGATATCCATATGAGCCTCCTGATGTAATGAAACTGCAAGTGGGGGGAACAGACTAGTCGCATATCGCTTTAAAATCATACGGCCATGGGTCACTGTAGATGCGCTAAGCCTTAACGCACTCTTAACCGGACAAGAACTAGCGCTAGAGAGAATGACCAGCTTCAGTTCAAACTAAGCGTCGTTCGTTTTGTGGTATCAAACTTTGTTTATCATCCTTCTAAGGGCATCGCCGCTGATGGCACCTTCCATTACAATGTGGTTTGCTACCCGCTCTATGTGATCAATGTTGGCTTGCAAGAGCTGCTGTGCTCTTTCCTTGGCACTAGACACAACCGCAAGGATGTCTGCCAGGCTCTCGCTGGATTGGATAAGGATGCCGTTCCGAAGTTCAGCGATTTCTTTTGCCAAGAGTAAAGCGCGTTCGAAAGAGCGCTGCAGATGGGCCGGACGCTCGAATGATACTGCGCCAAGGAGCGCGACCAGCTTGTTTTCAAGGTCAGTGCTAGTCTGGAATCTTGTTGTATCAGACTGGCTGAACTCAACAACACCTTGAGCCCAGCGGCACGGTAGCGCCGATGCACTGAGAACGTTTGAGACGCCGAGGACTTCATGAATGACGGCCACAGTGGCTACGTACATGGCAGTTTCGCGATCGTACTTCATTCCGGTTTTCCTCATTTCTTTGGTCCTGGTTCTGAATCTAATATGAACCTTTGCGGACACGGGTGATCTTATTCGGAGAATTCTTGAGCTGGTCGACACAACCGAAGTTGAGCCCTTTTGGGATATCTATGGTCAGTTGGCTTGTTGTTGTGTTTGCAGTCGCCTCTAGTCCGGTGTAATGAAGTGTGCTTGCACAGTAGCCCCATTCGTGGTGCTAACTCAACTAGTGTTGCTTAAATCCTGCTGTTTTTGTGCAAGATTGTCTTCGCTAGGGACCGCCAGTCTTAACGCAGGCTAAATGGAAGGTCTAAAAAATCGCAAGCCCCACTCATTAAATGCTTTTGAAACAAAGCATGACAGGTAACGAGTTTGGGGAGTTAGTGCGCGTGGACGAATGTATGAACAGTAAAAGCGATAGCAACTACGGTGACGACTTGTGGCAGTTGGTGAGCAGTGCACCGACTACTGATAGAGCAATCAAAGAGCCGGCGATGACAACGAAGTGTATTCCGGAGAAGCCTGCATCCAGACAGTAACCGTTGCGCGAGCCAGGCATCACACCGCTGAATACTGTGCAGATGAGAGCAGAAGGAACGTTGATGCCGAGGCTGCGTAGTATGGTTTGTACTATTATTTGTTGCGAGAGGATAATTGCGATCAATGAAGAAAACAGTAAAAACGGAATTTGCCAACCTGAGTTGGGCTTTGCGGTCTATATATCGTCAGTTGCTTCTTGTTTTGTAAGCAATCGCCTCTAGTTAGGTTTTGTGAAAAGTGCTTTCAGAATAGGTCCATTGGTGGTACTAACTCAATTGGATGTTCCTGAATCCTGTTAGCTTTGAAAAAGATTGTATGCGCTAGCTAAGGACGATCTTAACGTAGTGCTTACTTCAGTAATAACAGCCTAGACCATTTCACTTGTTTTACTTCGTGTGCTTAATGGAATTTCGCTAGAAGGATCTGGCAAGTATCGGTTAATGGTCAAGCGTTCACGGACAACCGCAGTTGCATTTGCTAGACACTATCTTTGTCAACCAATTGGCTTTGTTGTGCCTGGGTGCCTTGCTGTGACGGGTAGGGATATAGACTTAATAATTTGCTTTCTCGTGGCATAAAGTCAAGACAAACGAGCTGGATGCTACTGTGCATGACAAAAGGACAGATGCGCCACCGCGCGGCGCTCTTAACGCGATGTTCACATTGAGTCAATTACACGTAGCATTTAACTCTTTGCGAACAATCGCAGAACGGCCTAGATTTGATTGTGGTAGCGGATTGAATTGACTGAACTTATTCTCAGCGGTTTTTAGTTCTCGATGGTGCCACTGCTTGTGATGCCTTGTGAGCATGCTTAACTTGAATAAGCGATGCGCTCAAGCTTATATGAAGTCTAGATTGCTACTCTCCCGGCTTGTTTCTAAAGACAACTTAAAGCCCTAGATCATGAACTAGATGGTTCAGTTTGCACTACTAGCTTGATGACATTGAGTGAACCGAGATTTAGTGGATCTTATCATTTCAGAGCATGGCCTTTGCGAAAACTATATAAGGCACAAATGTCATTTACAACACCCTAGCTAGCTCAATATTGTGGATAATAGGTTTGCATTTGCAGGAGAGCAGCCATTGGGAAAAGTTGTCATTATTGATGACGATGTTGAACTGTGCCGAACAGTCGGTGCTGCCCTAGAGAGCTACGGCTGGACTGTTGAAATGGTTCATTCTGGCAAAGATGGTCTTCAGCTCTTAAGTAGTTTCAACTATGATGCAATTGTACTTGACTGGTATATGCCCGATTTAGTCGGTACAGAGGTTTGTAAGCAGTACCGAAGCATCGGCGGCAATACGCCTATTCTCTTTCTTACTGGCGCTCAAGATATCAATCATAAGGAACTCGGCTTTGAAGCTGGTGCAGACGATTACCTGACGAAGCCGTTTGATCTACGTGAGTTGAGGGTGCGTCTAATGGCCTTACTTAGGCGACCGGCCTTCATATCTAATGATCTAATTTACAAGGGTTTTGAACTCAATCCTAAACTTCGAAATCTGAGATTTGAATCACTAGCAGTTCGATTGTCTTTAACTGAGTTTTCGGTACTTCAACTCCTGTTTAGATTTCCGGACCAACTTTTTTCTTCGAAAGAAGTATTTGAGAGAATTTGGCCTTCAGATACGGAGGTACAAGATGGTTCAGTGAGAGTACACATGCACTCGCTTAGAAGGAAGATGGAGCTTGCTGGTATGCCGGAAATAGTCAGAACTGTTCGTGGTTCCGGCTATCTATTACATTACGATCAACCTCCGCAACATTGACTCTCGGGACACAAAATTTCTTGAGAACACAGATAGCAAAACCAGCATCAAAACCTTACAGACCAGCCTGTAAAGCAATCAAATTAGGTTCTAGATTGACTTTGCTGTGGATTAGAATACTAATTTAAAAATAGGCTTCACAGCAAATGAAGAATTCACTTAGACTGTCTCACAAGATTTTACTGCTAGTACTTGTTCCCGTTGCAGTTGAGCTTATCTACCTCGGTATGCTTATGGTGCTAGTTGATCAGCTCGAAGTAGAGTTTGCCAAAGAGGTTCGTGGGCGCAAGTTAGTCAATGTAGTAAACGATATTCACACATGCATCGGAAAAGGTTCGGATGCCTTCATCCGTTATATGCAGAGCCGCGATCCTGACGAAATCACAGCCTATGAAAATTACCTTTATCAGGGCGGCTTGAATCTCGCTTCTCTTGAGCGGATGCTAGATGCTGGTAACACTAAACAGCAGGCGAGAGTCGCTAAAATCAAGGTTCTTATCGGTAAAGCTAAAGTCGCGAGTACGGATCTTCTTCACGCTATACAAGGTGGAAACTCTCATCGCTTGTTTCTTGGAGTGCTAGGAAAAAAGGCCGCCGACGATGTTCTGCGCGAACTCAATAATATTAACCGCGATGAGCAAGAAGAGTTAAATCATCGAAGGGATGCAATTGAGTTACGACGGCAGCACTTGAAGACGGCGTTGGTTTCAGGAGCTGCTCTCAACATTATTGTTGCTGCATTGGCTGCAATTTGGATAGCCGGCAGTCTAACCCGGCGTATAAAAAGATTGGTGGAAAATTCACGCCGAATTGGAGCCAATGTGCAGTTGCCCGAGAAGCTCTCGGGCAACGATGAGCTTGCTGAGCTTGATTCGGCCCTTCGTAGAATGGCTAGAGAACTTGCAGAAACCATGCGCAAGCAACGTGCGATGGTTGAGCATGCTACCGAGGTTATTTGCTCAATTGATGAGTCTTGCCGCTTCACTGAAGTCAGTGAAGCCATTGAATCGATATGGAGCTACAGCCCCAGCGATCTGATAGGACGCAGACTTGTTTCGATTATTAGAGCCGATGATCAGGACCGGACGCTATTGGCAATGAATGAGGCGATGCAAGGAAGTCTTATCACTTTCGAAAACCAGGTTGTCAAACCAAATAAAACTGTTGCCGATATGTCTTGGTCAGTTCGCTGGGTTTCCGAAGAGCGAGCTTTCTTTGCGGTCGCTCACGATATCTCTGAGCGCAAAGAGCTAGAGCGATTGAAGCAAGAGTTTGTCTCGATCGTCAGTCACGACTTGCGGTCACCATTATCGTCTCTTTCTCTCAAGCTAGATTTGCTAGCCTCCGGTGTGCGCGGTACGCTGCCAGAAGCGGCACTCGCAGAAGTTGCTAAGGCTCAGGCAAACATTCAACAGCTCATAAGTTTGACCGGAGATCTCCTAGACCTGGAACGTCTTGAAACCGGAAAGTGGCATATGCATTTTCGTAAGAGATCATTGCTCGGCGTTTTGTCAGACGCAGTTCAGTCAATACAAGGCATTTGTGATCTGCGGAACATTGAGGTTTTGCTTCCGGAGCAAGATGTATTGATTGTCGTAGACGGAAACAGGCTTGTACAGGTTGTTATCAACATTCTTTCAAATTCACTTAAATATGCACCGGAAGGTCAGCCTATTGAGATCGACTTTATCCAAGAGGGCGATTTCATCAAGGTTATCATCGCTGATAAAGGTCCAGGAATTCCAGTTGAAGATCAAGCCGCTATCTTTGAAAGGTTCAAGCAGGCCAGTCAGTATACTTCAAAGACACCAGGGTTTGGTCTTGGTTTATCTATATGCAGCCAGATCATTCATGCTCATGGGGGAACAATGGGCATTGAAAGCGAGCCTGGGCATGGCTGTGTTTTCTGGTTTAGAATACCGAAGGATCAGTGAAGTTAGAAATCTTTGCTCAGTCCTTGAATAATTTTTGATTCAGCCATCTCACCCTTTCTATCGCCCGTCATTTTATAAACAGCTGTCAACTGCTGATGAATCCTGATATCATCCGGCCAAATCTTTAGTGCATCTCTTAGATCACTAGTAGCGCGCGCATAATCTTTTAAGGCGACGTATGCACCTGCGCGAGAACGTAGTATGCGACCCCTGTTGGATGAATTGAGAGCCAAAGCCGCAGAGCAGTCCGCAATCACTTCTGGCCATTTGTTCAAATGTTCTCTAGCTGTGATTCGGTCCATTAAGGCGGCATTGTTTATTTTCGTTAGTTGGATAGCTTTGGTCATGTCTGCTTCGGCTTGATTCCAGCGTCCGAGCACGCTATACAATCGCCCGCGAGCGCTCCAAATATCAGCGTCGTTTGAATCTAACTTAAGCGCCTTGTTCAGGCTCTGCAGACCTTCCTCTGTGCGTCCCATTCGCCCTAGTGATTTACCTTGAACAAACCACGCTCTGCTATTCTTCTGATCCAACGAAATAGCTTTCTTGGCTGTCTCTATCGCTAATTCATCCTCCTGAAGATGACTAAGGAGCTCGCCCTTCTTGGTGTAGAACATTGAATTGTTTGGGTCAAGCTTAATTGCCAGGTCAAAGTCGCGAAGTGCTAGATGATGCTTACTGTTGATCAGTGCCTCATTGCAGGCTTGTTTAAAAATTGACTTTGCTTCGTCGCTACTGTGAGCAAAGCATGAAAGATTCAACTGGCTTGCGCAGCAAATTCCAATAACGGGAATCAATTGTAAGAAACTTTTTTTCAGCTGGCGCAACATAGACATCCTGTAAATAGTTTATAGCTATGGATAATCAGTATAACCATTCTCTTCGCCACCGCAAAAGGTCTTCCTTTGGGACGGGCGCTGCCATATGATTGACTGTGGCAAAGCGGCAGACCGTTTATCTGTTGAGCGATAGCAAAATCGGTGCTTCTGGTTGGGTCTAAGCTGTTATCGGACGCTCATCACTTGTCACGAACTCACACAATTCTACTGCCTTGCTGGCTCCAGAAACGGAAAGGCTTGGCAACTCTTCGAATTTGCAGGACAATCAAAAGATGTTTTGGAGATGAGCAACCATTACCACTTCAGTTCGATTTACCCCAGAAATAGAAGATCACTTAAGAATCCTCGTTAAGATAATGGGGCTCGCCCTGTTCTATTTATCCATGTGATTGACAACCGGTGATGCTAGATATTTTGGGCAATTCAAGTGTCTCGCTCGTACTCCGCGGGTCTGCCTGACTCCGGAAGGTCGGCAACTGAAGAGACTTTTCTTTGCCTGTAGATATAGAACAAATATGTGAGCGATGCTTGGAAGTAAAATCGGCAGCCACTGTAGGCAAGTTTGTGCGAACTGCTCGCTCAAGCGTAGCGCAGTTTTCGGATTGTTGGAGTAGAGCAAACCTTACTAGCGGTAGTTGCTGCCTCAGCATGTGGTCTCCTTCGGCCGCAATCGCGCTGCACAGCTCCAAAACGCTCTTTCCCATTGAAAGTCGCTTACCCAGTGCATCACGACATGTCGCCCTTTTCGCGTAACCTGAACAGCCATACGCAAAAGATATTTTTGGATTGATTCAAACGACCAGCTCTGCCGCTTGCCTGGTAGGTTCTCTCCCCACTGGAACATCGTGTTGTAAGCAAGTGCATGAAATATGATTCTGGCTTGATTGGCGGAAAACTCGCTGCAGCTTAACTTGTCACCTTCAAGCGCTTTGTATTCTTTATTTCGAAGTTCCATTCCGCCCGTGCAGAATAAAGATCTTCAATCAAATATTGCGACTGAAACCGGCTAGTGACAGGTAAATTAGTAACTGTAGCGGATTACGATCATAGGGTTAAGGAACTGCAAACATAAATTTGGGATCGCAATCATCGGTCGGCTCGGGCTTAAATTATTTGCGATTATCGGTGGTGCTCTGTGCAAATTATTTGCGAATGGAGAAAGTGCCACCAGGCTCAGGAAACCACTTGTCTACCAAGCCTTCGTTTTCCTTACTCTGTCGTGGTCACCAGCGCTGGTGTCAGTTAAATTGCGCTAGTTGTCACTTGATTTGCGTTGGTGTCATTTAATTTGGGTTCGGTGTCAATCAATTTGAGTTTGGCACCACTCCTGGTGACAGTTAATTCGAGCCAGAAACAGTGGATGATGTCGCGCCGAACTATTTATGATGTCACGCCGCTATATCTACGGATGACGCGAGGTTTTTAGTCTAGACAAACAGCTAGTCGAAATAACTCCAGATAAAACTTGCAAACATGGTGCTTGTTTTTGCGTTCCAGCTTTCGTTTCGAATAGTGGCAAACACGGTATTAATGTTCGCATTTGTTCGACAAGACAATTCCATTAAAGCAGATGAGCGCATGTTTGATGTTGCATAGACATTTAAAAGCTCATAGTTGGAGCCTGTTGGCACCAAGATTGCTAGAACACCAGACTCCTCTTCGAGTTGAAGATATGACTTGAAAGGTCCATTGAACTCAAAAGGACCCACTTCAATATTCGTCTGACATTCCATCATATCGAGTCACCCTTATGCAGTACTATTTATTTAAATGACACCAGCAGAGTTTCTTCTGGTGTAGCGCTTGGAAGCGTTGTTGAGTCTCGTTGCTCAAACCATGATTCAATTGCGCGAAGATGGGTCTTCAATGAACTTGGTTCCAGAGAATAGTGGACAGCGATGACAATAGAGCAAGCTGCCGCGCTTTCTTGCTCATCTGGAATATTTAATTCTGTACGAAGATTTTTGGAATATCCAAAATCAATCACTTCGAACTCATTTCCAATTTGCTTGAGAAGAAGGAAAATACCTTGTTTGGCTTCAATCTCCCCAGGATTGGAGAAAGGTCCCAAGAACTCAATATTGGCGATTTTGAATAACATCAGATGTTCCTTTCCTCTGGTTCATGCGCAGGCTTAGAATCGCGCATCTCGGTTAAGGTGAAGTAAACGCTCCACAACCTCCACAGCTCCGAAATCCAGATGTTGGATTAGTCTTAACTTGCCCTTAGGCTGAATAATGCCAAAATGGCAGGAAAGAGAGGTGGTTTGGTGCATTATTTGGTGACATTTAGCGGCGCGGAAGAGACCGGGAAAGTGTTATCGCTTGCAGTTCATTTGGCAGCCGCTAACCAGGCGCGCATAACTATCTTAAAGGTGATTGCTGACCCGCATTCTGTGGGAATCGTCGCAGAACTTATAGCTACAGAAGAACCTTTCGTGATAGCTACTGAAGAGCTGCATCAAGCTGTTGAAAAATTTGTAACTGACGATATTGCTATTACTTCGGTTGTATGGAAAGCACCTGAGGTTGGAAAAGGCATCGTCACTGCCACCGCTGAACTTGGTGCCGATGTAGTGTTTGTTGGCACGCGGGATGTCTCCAAGCAATCAGGTTGGTTCATGGAAAATGATCCTATTGCACATTACATTGTTAACCATTGCCCAGCAAACATCATGCTGGTTCGAGATTAGCAGAAGCACCAAAAGCAAGCTTGCATTGCAAGTAATATTTGGGTGAGCGGGTTGTCGGCCCTCCGAACTTACACACCCGGCGCTCAAGCTAGTGCGACAAAAGAAACAGATTTTGACGACCCAGCCATAGCGCGAAACCCAAAACACTTTAGGTATTGTGTAGGCGAAGCAAACATTTGGCTGCCGGATGAGCAAGAAAATATGACACAGGGACCATACGTGCGCATGATCGTGCATGAGGTGAGTGCAAAACTTGATAAGCTTCTGAGCCGCTCAATGAATGTCTTCGAATGGGACAAAAAGCCAATCTACAGAGTTTGCGCAGAACACAAAAACGATCTTTGTTTCAGCCTTCCTCTTGCAGAAAGACAGGACGCGTGTTGCCTTATCTGTAGCAAGCGGGCCGAGTGGGTTTACTGATTATTGACATACTACCGTTACTGGCGGCTGAATTAACGAAAATTGCGAGCCGTCCAAACCACTTCTAGTCTGTTACCGGTCGCGAATTCTGGGCATGATAACAGCAGGTATCCAGGAAGCCTAGATATACTCAAGCCTCGGGCATAGCGTCCGGGGCTTCTCTTTGTGCACTGATGACCCTAGAAGACAAAACCTTAGAATGTCGAGATTGCTCCCAGCCCTTCGTCTTTACGGTTGGAGAACAGGAGTTTTTTGCCAAAAAACTCCTGTTTAACTTGCCTACACGCTGCCCAAATTGCCGCATATCACTAAGAGCAAAGAGAACAGGAAAAAGCCCAGATGCCAGCACAGAAGTCTCTTGCCATGATTGCGGAACAGTGACCAGGGTACCCTTCAAGCCCACTGGTACAAAACCCGTTTACTGCCTAAACTGCTTGCACAGGGCCCAGAAAACCTAAATGGAAACAGAAGTAAAAATCAATTTTGCCACCATCTATCTTGCATTTGAAATCAAGTTGAGTTGTTTGCATGAAGAAGAGCAAGGCCAGTCAAAAAGCTAGCAACTGGAACTAACAACAAGCCCCAACGTAAGCCATCAGTGTGATGGGCTGCAGTTGCTGCATCGCTAACCATGCCCACCATGAGCGGACCCAGAGTAGGACCAACAAAACTTGAACCAATCTGAACAAGACTTGACGCTAAAGCTTGCTTACCAGGTCCAGCTACCAAATGAGCGGAGCCAAATGCCCATGGAAGTAGAAACGCGAACGAGAACATACCAGGAACAAACAGAATTACCGTTAACCAATTGTTCTGAACAAGAAGCGCAACCAAGGTCGTAAACGATGCGATGAAAAAAACTATAGAAGGTGCAAAGAGAAGTTGCCCTCTGCCGCTTCGTACACAGCGATCGAAACCCCACCCACCAAGTAGTATTCTCAAAATTCCCATAAGACCTTGCAGCAGTCCAAATGCAGCACCAGCTTCGGTGGTAGTGAAACCATGTACTCTAATTAGAAATGAGATGGCAAAGGCATAGAAGGGCGCCGAAGTGAGACCAACTAGAATTGCTGAAAAGAACAACCACCTGAAGCCTAGAGATACTACCAGGGTAATCCCTTCCTTGAAATAAGTGGGCGCCCCCACATGCTTCGGCATGGCAAAGGCTACCAGCTACCTTCAGAAGGCGTCGATACGAGAATTGTACAAGCCTACATGAGGCACGAAAACATCCAGCATACTCTTCTGTACACCAGCTCATTCCAAAGCGGTTCAAGGGCTTCAGACGGATGCTATCCACGCGGCCAAAAGGTCATAGCTTTGACCGAGAAAAATCACGCAGTCTTCTGCGTGCCACCAAACATCTCCGTCAGGCGCTCTACTATATTAGGCCATATCTTTGTTCTTTCTCTTTCAGGCTGTATCTCATTGGCTTCCTCTGGCTTCATGACCGGCACAAGGGTCACTATCGGTGTTGCTTTAGACTCCTGTTCTGCCTGAGACCTCGTTTCTTCTGAAGGGGAAGCAACGTTCTGTTTCAACTCGACGATCTCTCTTCTTAGCTCAGACAGTGTTTTTTCGACATTCTCTCTTACCTGTTTCTCAGCAGCTACTTCAGCTCTTAAGTCAACAATATGTTGTGTCAACTCAACTGACCAGCAGGGACTTGGAAGATTACCTACTCTCATGAAGTCGGACTCAGTAATTATGTCTCTAAGCAGCTTAGACATCGAAATGTCTTTTGTCACTCGGCTGCGCAGTGCGTGGTACATCTCCTGCGGAACATTCGTACTAATCTGTTTCCAGGTTTGGGCATTTTTGAAGTATTCTTTTGCCATCTGCTCGTTACCTCTTGGAAAGATTAATAAGAGCCTACAGGTGCTTCGTCGGGTTGGTCAATCGTATATAAACTTCGGCGCATTAATATATACTCAGAAGCTGTAGTCTACAGCTTCCGGGTGCAGTGACGCGCTACATTATCTTAGATCGGGCCTACAAGCCCAATTGTTTTAGCCCGTCTATTACGCACCATTGACAAATCCAAACCTGATTTTCTCCTGTGAGTGATGGAATACTGAAGACACCACAGCGAGTGCTTTTACATGTGGTTCTTTTGCATCGAAAGCAAGAGCGCTGTCTTGACCTAGTTACTCTTGTTTGGCACCAGTCGCAATTAACTGCCTCAGCCTTCTTGCTTTTTACTTCGTCGGCCACTGATTCTCCTTTCGGTCATGACTGCGCAACTAATAAACTTGGATCAAAATCTCTGACCCTGCAATGACCAATCTTAAAGCTGGTCAATAATTTCAAAGCTCTTTCAGACACTATTAGGGGAAAACCATCCTCGATATATGTCATGCCGAAATCATCTATACCAGCCCTACCTGTAAATTTAAACCAAAGGTATTCTGGTATGCTCTCGCCCGGATGTTCTTCTTCCCAGAGCCAGAACTGGTCATATTTGATCATATCTAGAGCGTCAAACTCTATCCCTGTCATACAGGCTGCTTTAATTGCTTCCGCCAGGCTGCAAGTACCAGCATAACCTTGATTTATAGCTTCAATCAGATCGTCTTCTGGCCACAATTCCAGCTCAAACTGGAGCTTGTGAAACACTATCGGGCGTGCTGACCAGTCTTCGCAAACCGTTTTATCTCCGGTGGTTCCAGCGGTCTGGGGGCTGAATTGAAAGAACTTCATGGTAAATACTGCCTCTTATTCACTTCATCTATCTTGTTCGCAAAATCAATAATGTCTGACCTGGAGACGTTCTTCTTATCGAGAAAGTCTTTCCAAAGGTCTTTAATTGGTGCGTGTGCCTTTGTGTCTCTGGGGATTCCAACCAGGTTACTAGCATCATGAATTTCTCTATGACTAAACAATTGAGGATGCCTTTCTAAGACATCTTGCGGAATTCTGTGGTGCACCTCAAAAGGCTTAGAATAGTTTCTATACTCTGGGTGGGCTGTCAGATACGTCTCCCTGTAGACCTTCTCCATGTAGATCATTTGACCGTTAGTCATTCGCTCAAGTGCTCTGGGGTCATCTTTTACTAGCTTCTTTATTTGCTTTTCAGGCAAACCTGTAAGTTCTGCCGCTCTTTTGCTTCCGCCCTCTATTGCTGCTTTCTTGCCTTTCTCAAAGTAAGGCGACATCCTGCTGATGTTTTCATCAGCGGCTTGCTCGGCTGTTTTTGATACATCACGCCACTTCAGCCTATCCCCGGTGTTGGTGACTAATTCAGGTTCGCACTGTTCAATTATTTCACCTATGAACCGCTGGTATTTGTCACGCTCCCGCCCTCCAAATGTCGAGGCTGTCTTGCCCAAGTCCTGCAAGGCACCCACAACATCCATGCTCTTAGCCAGCCTGTTAACGGCACCAGCTGCCGCTATTGGTCCCAGGTTGTCCATGGCCAGTCTTGTTGTTAGCCTCGTCTTTTCTTCTGGGCTCATTGACTGCCATTTCTGGTTCATCTGATGCCCGAGCTCTGATATGTCTCTAAATGCCTTGGTATGATCGCCCTCATAAGAAGCGGCTCCTACGCTGCCAAGATAGTTATCGGCAGCGTCGAAGACACGAATACCACCGACCAGGAGCTTGCCAAATGAATGCCCTGCGGCTTCAGCTGTGTCACTCGCTCGCGGATTGTTCTCCACTAAGTCTCTACTAAACTGCGCCGCCTCACAAATAGACTTGCCGAGACTATCGGCTCCCTGGGCCATGCCGACAACGCTCTCACCGACCCCAGTTATGCAACCTACAGCTATCCGATATTGCTGATGGTCAATCTCTTGTTTGTATGCCTGGATTCCAGCAGCAAAGACTAATGCTTGATGATATAGAGGCAAAGCCGCCACTCTCTCAAAGAGCACCTGAGTAGTTATTTCTGGCTTCTTGTAGCCTTCTAAATACCCTATGCCAGTGGCAAAGAGGCTCGCTTCTTTCTGCTCTAGTCCCAAGTTGTACAACGGGCGGTCGTCTAGCTCTTGGTCAGACTTGGGTGCTGTGGCATTAGTTGCGTCAGTCGCTGTGTCCTTCTGCTGATTGTCGTATGCCATGACATCATTAGGGCTATAACTGCGCTGCCCTATGGTAATTTGCTTGCCGGGTTGCACCTGACCGCCAGGCTGCACCTCTGCTTGTCTGAACAGCCCCCTTAGTTCGGCTGTCTGATCTTTTGATAATTGGACAAGCATGTTCTTTTGTTCGCCTGGGTCCATACCGTCGGCATGTTTCCTGAGCGCTAGTATTGGCTCGTATACAGGGTTTTCTTTTGCTTGCCTGGTTAGCTTTTCAACTGTCTTTGACTGCTGTTCTAAGTTTTCTCTCGCGAGTAATGCCTGTTTCGCTACTTCCGGCATTACTCTTGCTGCTACTAATTTCTCTTGACCGGACGGCTGTCGGTCGAATAGCTCTATACTTTTGTCCTGTCCTGCCATCAGGGCGCCGGCATAAATTGTGGTTCTATTTCTTGGTGTGGCTGACCCGTCGCTCGCGTCTGGGTTGGCTTTCTTGATGGCTTCTAGCTCGCTAGCACTCGCGTTTCTCACTTGTTGCGTGTCCGCAGTATCGAGCGCTGGTCTCAACAGTTCCCCGCTCGCCGGGTAGTCGCCCTTGTCTTTGATTTTATCATCTGACATTAGCGGCGTCTCCGTGCCCTTCTCTTGGGCTATTATTCCCCTGGTCGTTAGATAACTATCCCCGCTCCCGCCATACTAGCTCTACCTGGTCGTCGTACACCATAACAACAACTATGTCGTTTTCTACCAAGCACTCTATTTCTAGCTGAAACTCACTTTCTGCCGCCTCTATCACCGTGCCCTGCGTGCCGGTCGGCAATTCAATGATATTGCCTTCAAAGTCCTTTGCTCTGGTCTCGGAGAGTACTTTGACCACATCTCCTATCTCAAATACTTCAGCTGGTTCCGTCACTGTGCTTCCCTCTTGTCTTTGGCTGCCGCAACTTTCTGGTTTTGGCTCCCGTTATTTCTTTATTAGCCTGCCAGGGTCTGCCATGTTTGATCTGGTGCAGCGTCAGGTACTTTGCCGCCATCACGAAGAAATCACTCGATTCTGTTGCTGTCACAATTTTCCAAAGCTCAGGATCAGCTTTTTCGCTGTGCTCGCCCTCTGTGCCCAATCGCCTGAGTACTTCAGCCTTCTTGTCACTATCAAGCTTTCGCCAGAAGCTAACCACGCCCTTGCCATCGGCTATGTCTATCATGGCTTGTTGGCTCAGGTACTGGCTTAACGCTTTGTTTATTACTGTTCCTCTCCATGACGGCTCTACACGTGAGAGGTATAGGTCGTTTTCTGGCTCCGGTTGAAACCGGCATTCAGTCACAACTTTCATGCCTGATAACGCCTCCCGCTTTTTCTATTGACTGATAAGGTCATCGCTACTGTTTGTGTTTCTAGTGCTCAATCATGCTCCTGGTATCTCGCCGAGAAGTCCTTTCAAGCCTAGTTCGGCCTCGTCCATACCAATGAGCTGGTCGATGGTGGCATCGGCAATGCTGTCGGCCAGAGATAGTACGGCAGTCGTTATTCTCTTCAAATACTCACTCTGCTCTTGAAGTCGCGCTATTTCTGTTTGCTGCTTCTTTGTTAGTTTCTCTTTCTGCCAGCGACTGAGTTGTTCTATGTAAATCTCGACAAAGTCTAACGTTTCAAGGTGCGCCATTATGACTCGATCAATAGTCTCTTCGTCAAATAGATAGGGTCTGTCTTGACCTTCAACTAAAAGATCATGCTGCCGCTTTACGTCTTGGGCATTGCCATCAATGAGCTGAGCGATTAGAGGCAAGCGAATGATTTCATGCCATTGAATTTCAGGGAGAGGTCCAAGTTTTTCTTTACGCAGCGCCGAAAGATATTCAACTCGGCTGCCAGTAAACTCAGGTTCTGACGAGCTTTCTGACTCTCCTGGATTTAAATCGAGCCGGTCATCAGTTAAGTCGAGATAGTCTTCGTCGTCTTGGCAGACCCAGTTCACTAACATCCCAGGAACAGTAGGTGCCTTTTTGAACTTGGCTAGGAACCGCTCATATTGCTCATCTGTGGTCTCTGAATCTAATATCCTGTCCAAATTGTCTTTGAGTCCAGCAAGGTTTTCTTTGCCTATGTCGGCGCGAAAAGTTGTAATCATGCCAGTAGGACTCATAGAAAGGAAAAAGTAGTCTTTGCTTTCGACCATGGTCTCAAGAACAGTCTTGACCAATTCACTACTGGGATTGAGCAGCACGTTATAGGTCTTGAAGCCATAAAACTCGAAGCCAAAATAGATGACCTCAAACTCATCTGAGCCTAAGAGCTGGTGTCCAAGCCTAAATCCGCGAGTAAGAACATGCTCTGGAATGATCTCGTCAAGGCGTAATGCGAGGAAACCTGTCTCTTTGCCCTCTACTTCCACTAGGCCGAGCCCGAAACAAGGGCTGTCGGCATCTACGAAATCAGACATGAACTGCCCGTTGACCGTCAATACTGGAAGTGACTGACCAGACTTGATCATTTTGAACGTTCCCTGAATGAATATATCACCGAAATATTTTCGCATGATGACCAACAAGGAGCAGTGCTGCTTAAATCAGATAATACTTATTTGTGATCGAAGGAATGTCACAGAGCTTTCAAACGCACGGCGGACATTTTGCAAATCGCGTAGAAACGAAGTTGCCAATTAGCCTTTAACCACGGATCATGTCGCTTTGTGCTTAATCCGTTCAATTGGCGATAACAGGCAAGAACTATCTGCTGGCTCTGAAGATTCTTACTGAATTTTCGCAAAGCAAAAGAGGCAATGCACTGAGTTACAGCTTCTTTGACTCCAACACTTATGTGACCACTTGCATGACGGCCATTGTTGGAAAAGTTTCTCTGCTTTGTGTCTTCAATCAGCCGATTAGTTTCTTCTACTACAGCTTTTATTTGAATCAAATCCCCTTCATAGAGGCCTCCAATGGCTTTTGCCAGTTTCAAAATAGTAGGAGCTAACGTTTTAAAGGAGGCTAAAAATAATCCACTATTGCCGGTCCAGCTAGCATGATGGTTCTCATGCTTCTTAAAAGATCTGAAGATTCCTTTGTAAAAGAGCAAATACTCTTTGAAAAACTCTTTATCGACACCCGCCAATGGAATCTCCGCTGCGCGGCCAGCCTTGATGATTTTCGCGTCTGATACAACATTATTCCTAAAGTGTCCGCTGGCTGCGTTGGGGGCATATGGTGGATATTGTTTAGCTAATGCAGCCAGACGACTGAGGAATTCGACATAGCGGTTCCGAACATACTTTTGTTCAGCAGTTAAAGGCATTATTTTCTCCGACTTTCTTGTATGTAACTTCCAAGGTTTTGGTTCCTGTTTGACTACCGAACACCTGGTTAAGTCAAGGTGTTTGAGCTGGTGCTGAAGGAATTGCCTTAATTTGAACAGTCTGTTTGGACCATTCTTTCTTGCTTGACGCCAGAATTTCTTCGTAGCGATTAAAGTAGGAATCTAGAAGCTGTGTAGATGAGCTTATATCGCTCCTGTAAAAATTGAATCGACGTTGTAGGTCAACCAGATCGTAGTAGGTTTCTCGTTCGTGCTGCCAAAGTTCACGAGATTTTAGTATCTCAAAGTAGGCACTGAGAGCCATTACGGATGAAGAAACGAATATGACAAGAAAACTGCAGATAGGATCTTTCCATATAGTGGCAGCACCAGCCAGGATTGTGACAGCGGCAGAGAGTATAGCGATTAATAACTGTTGTCGCCGGAAGGTCATTTTATGCCTATCAGAATGCGTTTCGAAATCATTGATTTTTTTGTGAGATCTTCCTCAAATGTGGAAATTTTTAAATCAACAGCTGTCACTAAATTATGCCCTTTCATCATAGATTCGGTGACAGTTAATCTGTCACCGAATCTATCAACTACTAATTTCCGCTTAAGGTCACGCTAAGTCTCACTGAACCATCTATTTTTTGCCTGATACTTCGTCTTCAAGCACTTTGACCCGCTGGATTAATCAATAATGGTGGTTGTTCTCTGGCAATCGTGAGCGGTGATATTTGGATCATTTCATTGCGTTTTCGATGACGTTCTTTTCCGCGAACTAACACCCGTCAAAACTAGTTAACTGGAACTTGCACTGATAGCCTCTGCAGCATCGCCTCGGCATCTAGTCTGCCGTTTCCATACCGCGAATCCCAAGAGTTGCCTGGGGAAGTCTGTCTAGCTGTTTGAACGACTAAGTCTCGAACATCTTTATTGCTTAATTTTAGTCCTTGCGAATGAGCCTCAGCATAGACTATTGCTATCGCACCAGCAACTGCTGGTGCAGCCATACTGGTACCACTTTTTTTGACTGATCCGTTCAGGCTTCTTGATGCAGCTGCCCACACTTCATGCCCTGGTGCACTTATTTCTGGCTTTTCTCGACCATCACGCGTGGGACCCGCAGATGAGAAATAGGATAGCGGCTTTGTTGTTCTGTGCCCATCATATGAACCAACAACAATTGTTTTTCGACCTGTTGATATTGAACCCAGTGTAAATCCTTTGTCTAATGGTGCTACAAAGCTGGATTGTCCGTTGTCATCACGTTCAACCCACGCATGAAAAAAACCATTGGAAACAGTTACACCATGGAGTCTTAAAGTCCATAGACCAGTTGGTAGTCCCTGTTCCATGAAGATGTCAACCAAGTTATCGCCATTGTTGGGATCGTGTTTTCTATGGCTGAAAAAAAGAGCAACTTTTCCAGCATCGTCTTTTAAAAGACCATTCTCTCCTAATTTTGTTTTTGCCACCGAACTGTTATCCGGTCCTATTAACTCAGCTTCAAATTCGTCTTGACCTGAATACCAAACTTCAATTTCATTTTCGGTTGGGTCTAAGGCACCGACCTGCCAGGTTATATCTGTGTAGCCGCCACTAGAAACTCGTCCTTGTGCATGAATATTATCTGCATATGCATTAGAAGCTGCAATCACAATTGCTCTATTCTTGAATGATAGGAGACTGTCTAAACCTTGCTCTGCAAGCCGACTTCCGTCATGTGGTCCACCATTTGTTCCAAGGCTAAAATTAATAACACATGGTTTGTCGCCAGCTTTGTCAAATATAAATTTTGCAGCCTCAAGTAGTTGTACAGAGTCACCAAATGAAGTATCAACAACATCTGGTCCAGACCAAGCGATATCATCTGTAGCAATCTGAACAAAAATAATTTCCGCTCCTGGTGCAACACCTGGAACGCCAGTTCCTATACCATTGCCAGCAGCGATATCCATAACGTGTGTGCCGTGAGAGTTAGGTCCGGGCTCATAGGCTAACGCCGAATAGGGATTTTGACTTTGTAGTGCTAGATTGATTTGCTCTCGGCTATACACACATCCATAGCCAAAAGGCGATTCGTGATTGGACGGGCCTGTTTGATCCCAAATGGCCATAATTCTACTAGTTCCATCAGCTAGTCGAAAATTCTTGTGAACGAAGTCGCAGCCGTAGTCAATGATGCCAACCACTACTCCTGCTCCTGGAGCGCTTCCTTGTATAAGTGGCTCTATTATTGATTGGCTGGCTCTGATCTCCTCTACGGTAGCTGCTAATGTTGGCTTGAGTTTTACTCCAGGCTTGAGGCTTCTAACAAAATGTTTTTCTCGAATTTCAGTAATAAGTTTCACTGGCACCCGGCCAGTAACTATTGACTCCGTTCCGTCATCAGAGTTGCCAATATGTGAGGCTTGGACAATTTCGGTGAGATTCATCCAGGCGTCTAAATCACTTACTCGCGCGACCACTGAAACAAACCCAGCATCGCTAGAAATGGTTTGCGGAGTTTTAATTCCGCGCTGTTCTTTTGAAACCAGTTGCTGAAGCTTAGGGTCCATTTCTTCTATATCTGTAAGTTCAAATTTCATTTCGGCCCTCTATTGCGATCTCTATTAAGTAATTGCTCAAGCATCATGGCTGTCCTACGTCGAGTGCGATTAAATAATTGCTAGCTTTTGTGCCCAGTTTCTTTTCAATCGACTTTCTAACTGTTTTATAGACTTCATTGTTCAGAGTCAGTATTTGAGAACTATAAGCAAGCTTTACACTGGCACCTAAGTCCGTTGATAGCATTGTTGTTGGTATTGATAAACTAGACGAGAAGAAGAAGGCACCTACTTTCATTGAAACAATTCCATCAATGTCTTGATCAACTGAGCTTATTTGAAAGGTGCCACCATAAAGGCTTTTTGACTCACTTTCTAGTAATTTAGTAGCTGTAGCATCAGGCGAATTTTTTAAATATGAAAAAGCCAGATTGAGAGACAATCTCTCCTCGCTATTCAAATGCTCAGACATGATTTCGTAGACAGCGGCTGATAATGACTTGGTATTGTTATTCAGTTGATAATCCATGATATTCCACTGATTGCCTGCCCAACCCAGAGGTAAGAGTACGGAGGTGTACTGCGTAAACCATACTAGTGAGTTTTCTCTTCTGTTTACCTGAGCGTCTACAGCCTTTTGTGCAAACAAAGTAGAATTTAAAACGTCAGTTCTTCTCTCATCACTTACATTGTTTGAGAAAAACTGCACTATGCCAGAGTTGATGTATCCAGTTTTATTCATTGATTGCCCATTCTCACGAACTATCATTTTTTAAATGGGCAGCAGGTATTACTGCTGCCCATTTAATTAACTAGCCCTAAATTTGAATTGGTAGGTCTTGCACGTATTGTTGAGCGGCAACTCCAAGCTTCATTAGAACCTGCGCTCTAACGAAATTATATAGCTGGTCATTCAGCATCAGATTTTGAGATGAATGATTGAAACTCGCAGAAGCACTGCTCCATGAGAAGAACAGAACTTTTGTCACATTGGATTGACTTGAGAAATTAAATGCACCAACTTTCATTCCTACAACACCAGCGGATTCGTCGCAAACCCCAATCCTGAAATTCCCGTCCTTCAAAGAGTGTGATTCACGCTCAAATAGAGTGAATCCTCCGTCATTTTGAAGATTTTTCAATGCATCAATTACTGTTTTCACCATAGTCATTTCGGTCCCAGTGAATACAGCAGCAAGAATGTCAATTACTACCTTGTCCACTGAGAATTGCTGACCAGCTCCAGCATAATTGGTGAACTGCCAACCGCCCACTGCGTAGCCAATGGCCTGAAGAACCTCTGTATACTTGTTGTAATAAACCTGAGGATTATCAAGTCCCGGATTGACGAATTTTGCGGCACGCTGCGCTAGACACATCGAATTGAGAATATCTTGCTTGTGTTGAAGACTTACATTATTTGTGAACAAAATTAGACTGGCATCATTGGCAAAAGCTTGTTTGCTGTAGTCTGGTCCTGTTGCCAGTCCAGCCGGTGTTGCACCGATCTCTGGAAGTTCAATATTTTTCACAAAATCCAAAGCTTTTTCTTGAGTGATTGTTGTAGGCATTTTCTCTCCTTCGTGCATGTGTTTAAATTGCCCGGGGTTGCCAAAGGTTCGCGTGGGTTACCGGCAGTAGGCGGTGCCTGAATCGACCCTTAAATGATCCTGGAGTATATCCGCACGAAAGCTAATGCATAGTTAAGAGATGCGCTTGAAAAGTTGATTTAATCTATGCGTATTTCGGACAGCTGACAAGCTCTTACAGGACTTAGCCACATCAGCATGAAATGCTCTCGAATTTGGACTAGCGACAATGTTCTGGTGCACTAGCGCTGGAATTCCCCATCAATTAATGAGTGAATTTAGTGCGTTCTGCTTGTCGTCTTTAGTTGGCAAAGCATAGCGCCTGGTTGTTTCCAGCCGCCTGTGCCCTCCAATCTCTGCTACTAACACTAAGTCAGTGCCGTTGCGCACTAGATTAGTCAGGCATGTGTGGCGAAGAATGTGGGCAGATAGATCGATGCCACAAGCAGTGCCTACCTTTCTTACAATTCTATCCAAGCTGGTTGCAGACATGCGGGCTCCTTGTGGATTTAGAAAGAGAGCATCATCTATTTTTGAATTGACAAAGCGTTTGTTTCTCTCAAGTATCCAGTCTCGAACAGCATCGCGAGCGACTTCATTCAGGGGGATTTCACGGTAGCGATCGCCTTTGCCGCTGCGCACAATTATTTGAGCCTTGCGCCCGGCTATTGAAACATCTGCCATATCGAGAGCGGCACATTCACCAATACGGACGCCAGTGTTTATCAGCAGCAGTGGCACCGCCCGGTCAAGTGCCCGGCTTCTAGTTTGGGCCGTGCTGATATAACGTTTCTGCTCTTCTGGTGTCAGCGCCCTGGGTGCTTCCTGTGGTAAATCTTCTCGGTCAATCTTGGCAGGCGTCAGGCCCATGAACTGTAGAAAGTGGTTGATTGCGGTTAGAGATGCATTGACTGAACTCGGTGCAAACTTGCATGAGCGCTTTAAATGTCGCTTGTAATCTCTGAGAGCTACTTGAGCTACTCTTGCTTCGGTCAAGACAAGGTCGAATTTGTTCTCAGAGGCTGCTAGATAGTCCAAGAACTGACTTATACGGCTACGGTAAGCCCTTTTGCTCTGTTCTGATAATGGCGCGCCTTTAAGCCAAATCTGGTAGCTCATAAAATGGTCGGCGATTGTCGCCGTTTTTTGAGTCTTTTTTCTGACCAATTTTGAAGGCTCCCAGATATCAGTACTTTTCTGAGGGCGATAATATCATGAGGTTTGCCGAATATCGGTACTTTTGAAAGAGTAAAGTACTGATATTACACATGTATCAGTACTTTTACTGTGGAGCTTGTGATGTTGTTGGAGTTGGAGCAGCCCCGGGCTCCTGCTTCAACCCCTTTCCGAGAATGCCATCAAGTACTCTCAAGCATCGCCTCGTGTATGGATGATTTGGACCGAGAGCCTTTTGAGCTATGGCACAAGCTTCCAGCGATGTTCTTTTAGCTTCGTCGTGTTTGCCTTCGAGGCTGTAAGTGGTAGCAAGATTGTTCATACTGATGGCAGTATCGGCACTAAAGTGACCGTGGTATTTTTCGATAATTACTATGGCGCGCCTTTGCAGATCCTCGGCTTCAGTTAGCCTATTTGTGCGAGTGTAGAGTGTAGCTAGATTGTCTAGCAAGCTAGCTGTGGCATGGCTTTGTGAACCCTCGGTTTTTTCTAGTGTCGACTTTGCAGCGATGATGAGAGGCTCTGCTTTGGCATAGTCCTTGAGACCCATATAGGCCTCTGCCAGATTACTCTGGCAGTACGCAGTATCTTTGTGGTTGTCACCAACTAGTTTGTGATAGATGTTATATGCTGCCTGGTGCTCGATGATAGCTTTGTCAAATCTCTTTTGTTCTTGATATACAAGACCAAGATTGTCGTGGACGCAAGCTGCGTCTGCTGTTTCTTTACGGGCGGCACCGAGGGCAGCTATTGCCTGTTGATATTTCTGCTCACTTTCGGCATATTTGCCCTGTTTCTTAAGTATTCCCGCTTGAGCATTGAGATCGATAACGATGTCGCCAGAGGGTCTGTAAGAAGCAACAGATATTTCTCTTGCCTGACGTATATACTCGGATGCTTGGCCGTGGCGGCCCATCTCCGTACAGAGGGTAGCGAGCATCTTCAAGCTTTCTCTTCGCTTGGCGATACCTTCTGGTCCGGGAATTTTTCTGGCGCAGGCTTCAGAGAGTTGAATGTAATAGAGCGCTTTATCAGGTTGGTTCTTGTTAAGAGCGGCTTGTCCGGCCTGAAGATAGGCAACCCAGTCTCTTAACGTTGCAACTCTTTGACTATTAGCTGAAGCTGATTTAGTCGCTTGAGCTGTCACCGGCTGGCCTGTAAAAGGCAAGCCTAGAGCCAGTAGCGAGACCATTAGTAGGATGGACAATGATTTCGTATTCATACCTGTGAGCCTGTAGTTAAGAAGTATGGGATGCCTAAATCGTCAGCCTGAAAACATAATCTGACAAACAGTTAGATTGGCTACCTATTTTGATGCTACTAGTGCAGGCTCTTTAATAGAAACCAACCCCATCTTTGAGAGCCAAAGAATTGAGAGTAGGAGCGCTCTTCCTTGATCTGAGTTGAACTTTATGGTCACGTCCGATATTGCACAGGTCTTCTTCTCTTCAATCAATCTAAGTATTTTTTTTAGTTCTTCTAGTGGCAGCAGTACAGGCTTTGCTGTGGCTGCAAATGCGAGAGCCTCAATTGCCGCTAAGGATGCTATCGCAGCTTCAGCTGTACCGTCGAGGCTTAAGAGTGAAGAGGGAGTCAGAGTGTTTGTGGCAAACTCGGCGAACATCACCGCTGTGTCTAATCTCATTGGATAGGCAGTTGTAGCCTGAGTCAAAGGTGCAAACTCAACGTCGGTGCTCTTGCGAATTTTCGCCAATTCACCGAGCAAATATTGATGCTGGGCAACAATCAGATTGCCGCCAAACTTAGCTGATATTGTAGCTTTGGCATTCTTCCCAAGCTCAAGCCGCTTGTTCTTGTCTATTGTCAGGCTTGAATAAGCTTGAGCGCAATCAGAAACACTCGTTGCAATAAACTGACTGGCTAGGCCAACATGGTTTTGATGGTCTAGTAGTGACAGTGAGCTTAGCAAGGCAAAGTCGTCTGTTAGTCCAGGCAGTGGTCCTGTGGTAGGTACAAGAAGTCCGTTTTTACCATGTTCAATAATTTCGCGGTGGAAACCCCAATCGCTTAGCACTACTGGTAGTGCATGAGCCATGGCCTCAAGAATGGATAACCCAAAACTTTCTTGCGTATTGTCGTTTAACTCTGTATAGATGTCTGCTGCTGCCCATGCCGCATTCATAGTCTTGGCTTCTTGACCATTTAAAACATGTACTGCCACTAGAGGAGCAATTTCTTTAGCGGTTTGTAGATACTGATTTTTTACAGCTTCTGATTCAAACCAGCCAGCCAGAGCTAAGTGTGTTTGTGTGCCAGTTTCAGTAGCAGACCTTTGCAATGCTAAAAGCATTGGTAGTGGATTGGCCTTGGTTAGAGGGCTAAATCTACCGGCGCTCAAGACGAGGATGTCTGAATCGTCAATCTTTAGAGTTGCTCTAAGCTCTTTTCCAGACAGCTCGTCATTCTTTTCTGGTATGCGCACGAACGGGTGTATTACCGGCAGCTGTGCCCCGAGTTTAATGTCTCCGGGAATATCAAAGCGTTCTTTAAGGTAGCTGCCATAGGCGGCAAGCTCGCGGATAGCAGCTTTTTTTGTGCTTTCCCATGGGCAGACAAGGGCATCCCACGGCTCAAGCGGTCCTATTACAAGCTCTGCAAGAGCATCTTGAACCAAGTGATGCGGCAGGCTATGAGCTACTCCAATGAGGCTGTAGGCTCTATTGCCTAAATGTCGCCTTTGCCAGGCAAGTTTAGCTATCGCTGGTGATGGGTTGAATAAGGCACCAACGGAGCTGAGCTTGGCATATTCTTGAAGGCGTATCCAGGAGCACTTGGTTTCTTGCCTGGCGTATGGCTTAATCAGCTCGGCAAATTCTTGGAACATAGGTTCTGTTTGAGCAAAGCAGGTGATTGCATTTGGAGCACTGACGTTGACAAAGGCTTGAGCAAACGAGGTAGCGAACTGCTGATTTCCAGTCGGGCCGAATGTACTGGCTGTGTACATGCTGGGGTGGTAGAAAAACGCTATTTCATTGCTTTGCTGGTTCTCTGCTTTGCTCATTGATTCGGCTCCAGAAGTCTTGTGATGAGGTTAGCACGAGGCCTCAGGCTATCAGCTAAGTTCAGTCTAATCTTTAGAATGTCTGACGAGCGCCTGAAAACCTGGATGCAAAGAGATTGGCGGTGTTACAATTCCTCCCTTGAAAGTCTTGCTGCTCTTTGCTTTTGCTTGGAGGCGGTAAGGTCGCTCCATGGAATCCCATTGTCCATTTGTTAGTGCACAACCATTGCTTATTGCAGCGGAAAGGGAATCTATGGCAAGTGAGCTTCTAATGAGATCTGCACGGATTATTCTGAGTTCGCTGTTAATTGGATTTGCTCTGCCAATGGCAGAAGCCAGAGCTGACGTGCTCACATTCGATGAAGTGGTTTCAAGATCCCTTCTGGCTTCTTACGATGTGCGGCTGACAGAAGCTGATGTGAAGCTCAATAAAAATGACATTTTGCGCAAGAGAACTGACTACCTGCCAAACATAGTTGCTCACATGAACAGTGAGTACTTGCGGGATTTAACGAATGATCAGACTCAAGTTGCTGTCGTAAACAACACCATCATTCCCAACACTACTAGAAATCAGACATCGATAAATCTGGCCACCAGCTGGAATGTTATTGACTTTGGTGCTCGTTCAAAGGCCGTCCTTGCCGCAAAGGAACACCATATAGCCTCGCGCTTTGCAGTTGAACAGAGACGGCGAGATATAAAACTTGCTGTTATCGACAAATATACAGATGCCCTTATTGCATTTAAAAATGTGGGTAATAAGGCTCAAGTACTGGCATTGCGCCGAGGCGTATATGTTTGTAAGGCAAGGCTATTTGATGCCGGTAACGTCGCCAAGACCGAGGTCGCTGAAGCGGCATTAGCATCGGCAGACGCTCATACTGCCTTGATTCATGCTCAATACGACTATGTGGAAAAGCTCAAAGAGTTGAGTGAATACACTCACGATATCTACAACGTGGACTCCACCGAGGTTGCTGATTACAGTGATACAACGCCTCAAATCTTTGAGAAAATCGTGCTCGATAGAACACCCGATCACAAATTTTATGACCGAGAAATCGCCAGCAAGAGGGCAGAACTAAAGGCTCTTGACCGGCAGCGTTACCCGCAAATTGGCTTGTACAGCAACTTCTATATGTACGGCTTCAATCAGTACCGTTTCCTTCAGTCTTTCAAAGCTTTAAGACCGGTGACGATATCGTTTGGTTTGAGTGTCAATTACCCAGTCTTTGATCAGCTCAAGAATTATTCAGAGCGGCAACGCAAGAAAATTGAAATTGAGCGCTTGCTTATCGAGCGTGATAAGAAGCTCTGGGAGGTTGAGCAGTCTCACACCAAGACCACTCAGCTGGCTCAGATGCACGGCGTGGACGTAGAAAACAGAACACAGCTGATAGCTCAACATAATGTAAAAGCTGCCATTCTCGGTCGTCTGGCTGATAGAAATTTACTAGATCGCAGCCAGGAACTCTCTCAGAAAATCGAGATGGCGGAGCAGGAACTTGAACTGTTGAAGTCGAAAGTGCAGCTCCAGGCTCATGTTCGGAAGCTTCGGACCATGGCTGAAGGTTAATTGATGTCTAAAGAGTCTCAAGATGCAAATCACTCGTGCTCATCCCACGAACATCATGAGAAAGAGCCTGCCGGAAATCAGTGCAAGCCATCTGTTCAGACTGGTTTGATTTGTTTGCAGATAGTGGCTCAGGTAAGAAATATCAGTTTCGACGTGAGGGCACTATCGCGCGAATTTGCAGTGGGACCAAAAGAACTAGAAATTCATGATTTAATTAGGATAGCCAGGAGTGCTGGTCTTAAGGCCTCTGCTAAGCAGATAAAGGTCGCCAAAATTATTGAGAAATACCCTTTGCCAGTAATTTTTCAGACTGTTGAACAGCAATATGGTCTGATCTTATCTGCTGACAAGGTCAAGAAAGTGGCTTTAGTGCTCATGCCTGGGCAAATGAAGCCGACGGAAGTTAAGCAAGACGAGCTAAAAGGTCTTTGCCCCGGCAAGTTTATTGTGATTGGCCAAGCACTCTTGTCGCAGGAGGCTAGGTTTGGTTTTGGCTGGTTCTTCCAAGAAATAGTTAGGCACAGAAATGCTATCAACCAGGTAATGCTGGCATCGTTTTTTGTCCAGCTTTTTGGATTAGTGACGCCACTTTTCACTCAAGTAATTTTGGATAAAGTGATTGTACACAGGACTCTAACTACCCTTGATGTTATGGCCGTTGGCTTCTTGCTCGTTGGTGTTTTTGAGTTCGCACTAAATATGGTGCGCAATTATGTGTTTGTACATGCTGCAAACAAGATTGACGCAAAGTTGGGGGCAAAGCTATTTCGTCACCTCTTGCGCCTGCCATTTGCCTACTTCGAGACAAGGAAGGTCGGCAACATCGTAGCCAGGGTTCGAGAACTGGATACCATCAGGGAGTTCATTACTAACAAGTCGGTAACTCTCATCATCGACCTACTTTTCTCTTTCGTCTTTGTAATAATGATGCTTGTTTACAGCCCTCCTTTGACCGGCATTGTGCTGGCGGGAGTTGCCCTGGTTGGCACAATCTATGTCATTGTCACTCCGGAGCTGCGCAACAGGCTACAGAACAAGTTCATTATGGCATCAGAGTCCAGCTCCTATCTTGTTGAGTGTGTTACCGGCGTTCAGACTGTCAAATCTCTGGCTGTCGAGGGTGCTGTGCAGCGCAAGTGGGAGAATGCTCTTGGTAATTATCTGAAGGCGAGCTTCAAGCTGGCCAATATGGGCAATGTGGCCGGTGCTTTTTGTTCGCTCATTCAGCGCGGAATGACCATTGGGGTGCTGTATATGGGTGTGCGCCTGGTCATTGAGAACAAGCTCACCATTGGCCAACTAATAGCCTTTCAGATGTTTGCCGGTCAGTTTACCCAGCCGGTGCTCAGGCTGGTCAATTTATGGAATGACTTCCAACAAGCATTACTTGCCGTTGATCGTCTGGGTGACATATTGCACCATCCGCTGGAAGTACAGTCATCAAAGAGCATTACTCTGCCTGCGGTCCAGGGGGCCATTATTTTTAAGGGCATCTCCTTTGCCTATGGTCCATCAAGACCTAAGGTGCTCGATGACATCAGTTTGGAAATTGAGGCCGGTACGAGCATCGGCATCGTTGGCCGCAGCGGTAGCGGCAAGAGTACTGTAGCTAAGCTCATCCAGCGGCTCTATTTGCCAATTGACGGCTCACTCTTTATTGACAGTGTCGATACACGCCACATGGAGCCCTTGTGGCTGCGTTCTAACATCGGCGTGGTGCCACAAGAAAGCTTCTTGTTCAATAGTTCCATTCGAGACAATATCTGCGATCCCCTGCCTTCAGCCTCAATGGACATGATCATCGCTGCAGCCAAGGTGGCTGGAGCTCATGATTTTATTTCTGAGTTGCCAGAGGGCTACGATACTGTTGTTGGCGAACGTGGGGCGTCACTATCCGGCGGGCAGAAACAGAGAGTAGCCATTGCCCGCGCCCTTATTAGCAACCCCAAGATACTTATCTTTGATGAGGCCACTTCAGCCCTCGACTATGAGTCAGAGAGGATAATTCAAGAAAACCTCAATGAAATCAAAAAAGGTCGAACAACAATCATCATCGCCCACAGACTTTCTACAATTAGAAGCTGCGACCGGCTGATTGTCCTAGACAAAGGCAAGATTGTTGAGTCTGGTACTCACTCTGAACTAATTGAAAAAGACGGCTTGTATGCCAGTTTAAACAGACAACAAGCTGGCACAGCCGGTTTGGTTGCTGAAAAAGAGCAGCGACCAGTTAAGGCGGGTGCTGTCTGATGTTTAAATCTGATGATAGCAATGAGTTCAAGCCGGTCCTGTCAGAAATTGAAGACAGCCCCATTAGCCCGCTTTCTCAATGGACCTTTTGGCTTGTGATTTTGATATTTACATCCACGGTCATTTGGATGTGTCTAGGAGAGATAGACATAGTTGTTTCTTCTCTGGGGCGGGTAATGCCTGTTGGCGAGAGCAAAATAATTCAGCCACTAGACTCAGGCATCATCTCTAAAATCCTTGTGAGGGAGGGCGATTTAGTCAAGGTAGGGCAGCCCCTGGTGGAAATCGACCCATCGGCTACTCAGCCAGGGATAGAGTCCTTGTCAGCCGATATCGAACAAAGTGATCTTGAAATTGAAAGAATAAATGCTTGCATTGATGGCCGTGGGTTCGCGCCAGAGTCAAACAGCAAGCATGCTCACATCCTTGATACACAGTCACAACTTCACGCTTCAAGCCTGAGTAATCTATCGAGTCTTCTTGCTGCTAAAACTGCCGAGTTGTCAAAAACGGACGCTGAGATCAAAGAAACAGAGGCAGAAAAAGAGAAATATTCCACCCTGTTAAAAGCGAGTCTAACGAAAGAATATCGGCTCTCTGCCGTTCTTGATATTGTTGCTAGGACTGACTATGACAAGGTTCAAGACGAGATAACGACCTACAAAGGTGATATTGAGCAAGCAAATCACAAGCTGACGCAGCTTAGTCACAAGAAAACTCAGTTGAATGAAGAAGCCAATGAAATCAGGCACAAGTATCATGAGGACAACCTCAAAGAACTTGCAGATAAACACAGGCAGAGAGCCAAAATACAAGCTGATTTAAAAGAGCTTTCATTCAAAAATACCAAGCAACAAATTCGCTCCCCTATCAATGGTCACATCGATAGATTATTTGTGCACACCATTGGTGGTGTCGTCACACCAGCTGAGAAGCTAATGTCTATTGTTCCGTCAAATAGTCCAATCGTAGTAAAAGTGACAGTCTTGAACAAGGATATCGGGTTTGTTAAAAAGGACATGCCTGTCCAGATTAAGGTTGAGACTTTTGATTTTCAAAAGTATGGCATGTTTGAGGGCACGGTCAAACTAATCTCAAAAGACAGCTATGAAGACGAGAAACAAGGCATGGTCTTTGATGTCTACGTCCAGCCCACCACGCCATTCTTGATGATAGAAGGACTTAAGCAGCCTCTTGAGACCGGTATGACAGTGACTGCTGAAATAAAGGTCGGAAAAAGGCGCATTATTGAATTTATCATTTACCCATTGATGAAATATATGCACGAGGGCATGAGCGTCAGATAAAAGAGAAGTGGCAGTGATTAATCACCGCCACTTCTTAACTCTATGACCAGCTCTGGCAACAGTCTAGTTATGCCGCGTGCCAGACATTGGATACGATGGTCATGAGGTCTTGGTTGTTTCTGACGTCATTGACGCTAGTGATATCGACTTCAGTGTGGTCCTGGTCGAAGGCAACCATCTGTTGAATGAGCAAGTTAATGTCGGCTGAGCCAGCAAAATGACCATCGGCAAGCTCAAACTTCTCAATTTTCGAAGTGGTTGAAGCTTGGTCTGTGATTTTGATAACGTCACCGGCACCTTGACTCAAGTAGAGGTCGCTGCCTTGCATGTAGAAGGCAACATCTTGAGTTGTTATACCGGTACCGAAGCGAATGGTGTCCATGTGGTCAGAGACTCTTCCTTGGTCATTGACAGTATCAACACCGTCCCCCTGGGAGAAGAGATAAGTGTCGTTGCCATAGCCGCCGACTAGACTGTCGTCGCCTGTGCTACCAGAAAGAGTATCAACTCCGTTTTTCCCTTCCAGGTAGTCGTTGCCTGTTCCGCCAGTCAAGATATCGTTGCCAGTGTCTCCGTAGATGCTGTCATTGCCATCATCACCAGCAATTGTGTCGTTACCACCGGCACCGATAAGAATATCGTCACCAGCGCCGCCGTGGATGTCATCGCTGCCGACTCCGCCATCGATATGGTCGATTCCATCACCGCCGAGAAGAACGTCGTTGCCAGTGCCACCAGAGATTGTATCATCGCCGATGCCGCCGTCAATTGTGTCGATACCAGTTCCACCAGACAGAACGTCATTGCCAGCCATTCCATAGAGGGAGTCAGCGCCAGAACCACCGTCTAAATTGTCATCTCCATCACCACCATCGAGTATGTCGTTACCGCCACCTCCGGCCAGAGTGTCGTTGTCGTTTTCACCATAGAGGAAGTCGGCTCCAGCGCCACCATCGAGAGAATCAGCACCTGTGCCACCGTAGAGGTAATCATTGCCAGTCCCACCGACTATTGTGTCGTTTCCGCTTTCACCATATAGTGAATCGTTGCCAGCCCCGCCGTCTAGGGAATCGTTACCGTTCTCGCCATGCAACTCATCTAACCCATTGCCACCCAGCAGAACATCGTCGCCATCATCGCCATGTAGGAAGTCATTGCCGTCTCCGCCATCAAGAGCGTCCATGCCGTTGCCGCCGTACAAAGTATCAACACCAGCATCACCGAAGAGTTGGTCATTTCCATCCTGGCCATTCAGGGCGTCGTTGCCGTTGCCACCGTAAGCCAGGTCGTTTCCTCCCCCAGCATTGACTGTATCATTCCCATTAAGGGCATAGATTCTGTCATTACCACCTGTTCCTGTCAGGGTGTTGTTGGCGTTTGTGCCATAGATGTCTTGGCCAGGAGGTGTTGATACAAGAGTGACAATATCGGCGTAGCTGATATTGGAGCCATCAGAGAACTTAACCAATTCGATATGTCTACTGGAATCAGCGCTCAAGAAGCCTTGAACAAGAACACTCTCTGCTGATTGAGTGAAGCCAATCCGTAAGTCATCGCCTTGTGCCGTGAAAAGAACGTTTGGTCTAAGTGCGCCCAGTTCAATTGTGTCGTTACCACCACCGAGCACACCTGCTCCATCATCAATCGTGTCGACACCATCGCCGAGATTAAATACATAAGTGTCATCACCGATGCCGCCAGAAGCGAAGTCATTGCCTAGCCCACCAACAAGAACATCATTGCCGTCACCGCCATTTAGCGTGTCTGCTCCGACATATCCATTCAGGATATCGTTGCCGGTGCCGCCATTAAGTGTGTCATCACCGTCATCGCCATACAGAAAGTCATTGCCAGCGTCGCCGCTCAGAATATCGTCACCTAGGCCGCCTGAAAGGTCATCGTTGCCCAGTCCGGCAGAGATTGTGTCATTACCATCCCCGCCATTAATTTGGTCGCCAAATCGACTGCCTGTGAGTACGTCGTCACCAGCCGTTGACCGAGAAGCATTGGCGATTTGCTGAATTTCACCGCTGTCAACAAGGATAGAGCCATCGGCGTTGAAGAATGCACCGACGTTTTTTAGTCCAGCAGCGTCAAGCTGATTGACTAGAGTGACTGAATCGCCAGGAGCAAAGCCAAGGGTGAAATCGGAGCCAGAAGCTCTGACTGTTAACTGGTTGGCGTCTACTTGATCCAACAATTGAACAAAGTCACCGGCTCCATTGCTCACGCTCTGAGCATCTTCGATAATGGTAGTTATACCACTGCCAGCAGCAATATTGAACGCATCATTGCCTTTGCCAGAGTGGATAGTGTCGTTTGTACCGACTGTCATGGTTACATCACCACTACCAAGCAAGAAAGTATCAGCATCGCCGGTATGGGTGATGAATTCCTTCGCAGCGGAAAAGCTGCGATCAACTGTTGCATTCGACGAGCTGTCAGATACATTGACCCCACGCTGAATCAGGTCGTTGAAGGCAACGTGAGAGCCATTAGAGAAAGAGAAATCAGCCACAGACTTAGCCACAGCGGTAGCATCTAGCCCATCTTTTAGAGTCAAGACAGCCGTGCCCAAGCTATCGGTCAGAGTCAGGTCTTTGCCAACAGATGAAAGCGTGTACTCATCAACTGAGACAGCTCCAGATAGAACTACAGAATCGTAGCCATTTGTGCCAGCTCCGACGGTTTGTTCAAAGACTTGAACTCCAGAAACGCCACTAGCCACGGTAATCAGGGCATCACCTGCCCCGCCATGAATACTGCTGTTACTAGAAGCATTGATGAAGGCTGACCCCGTGCCACCGTAGATGGTGTTGTCACTTCCTGTATCGTAGACAGTGGTAGTGCCACCACCAAGAAGGATAGTGTCGAAATGTCCACTGTTATTGATTCTTTCGTTGACTGTAGAAGCACTTCTGTCGATAGTCACATTGTCGAGCGAGTTGTTAATCGCCATCACTGACATATCGAGAAGCTGCTGCACTGTAAACGATTGACCATCGGCGAATGTGAATGTATCCACCCTTCTCAAGCCAGAAAGGTCGCTCGTTTGACCTTCAATAATTATTTTGTCTCCCGTTCCAAGACTAATTTCAAGCGTAGTATCAGCCGTAAAGGAAGCGAAAATGTTAGCTTCGTCAATTCCAGCACCAAACACGATTGTGTCGTTGCCGTTGTTAAAGGCTCCACCTAAAGCACCAGCTTCCTGAATAAGCGTTGTGCCTGAGCCAGCCTTGACAGTAATAACATCAGTGCCAGAACTTGAAGCAATCGTTGTATTTGTGCCAACGATTATCGTGTTGTTGCCACGACCAGCATCAATTCTGTTGTGGTTGCCTCTGTCTTCGATAGCATCGTTGCCAGAGCCCTCGTAGATGAAGCCGTTGTCGCCAACAACGGTGGTGATTTCTTTCCATGTAGCAAAACGACGATCAATTGTCGGTCCGCCGAAGAATGGATCGGTAAAGGCAATTACATGAACACCCTGAGCGAGGACTTGATCTAGCGTCAAACTAGAACCATCGGCGAACGTGAATTTCTCAACATACTTTGGTGTAAACGCGTTAGGTGGAACTCCCAGTCTGGAAGCCAATGTGCTGCTGAGAATTACCTTCTCGCCAGTCGCCAGATCAATGTTTAAATCGTAGGCTGTAACCTGACCAGATGCTACTGGTGGAGCCCAGAAGTAAAGACCCGACGCACTAACGCCCTGTCCGAAGTTAATGGTATCAAAATCGCCCTGATGAAGTGGAGTGCCATATGGCTGAATCACCGTAGTGCCAGAACCCATTCCAATATTGAAGGTATCAAGGCCACCGCCTTCAGTTATACGAGCATCACGTCCCACGGTGACTCTGACATTGCCACCTGTGCCAGCGTCGCTAAATGCTGGTGATAGATAGAACTGATTACCAACGCCATGGTCGATAAAGTCGCTGTTTCCAGAGCCCACTAAAATAGAGTTGTTGCTTCCATTGATGGTTGTGATTTCTGCAAGCGGAGAGTAAATTCGCTGGAAGGTTTGGTTGTCGCCGGTAAAGGTTACATACAGTGGATTGTTTTGAATCTGTGCGAGGTTGAGAACACTACCATTAGCAAACTCAAATTCAGTCACGTGCTTGCTTGATGAGGAAGACACAATTGCATTTTCCATGAGGATTGTGTCAGTAGAGCCGTTGAAGTTAAGCCTGACATTCGTCAAAGCTGTGCCTTCAAGTGACATCTGGATATCACTAGCTAAAATCCCAGCTCCAAATACTATTCTGTCAGTGTGCGAGCGGCTGAGGTCGACAGCGCCACCACGAACAGTGAGTTCACCATCGCCCTGGTCAAAGAAGAACTTCCCGTTTCCTTGACCTTCGACAATCAATGTGGTGCCTGGGCCAAAATTCACCTCAGCATCAGCGCCAAGTACATCAATTTGCTCAATTGAAGTACCTGGTGAGCGGAGATAGACTCTATTGTTGCCAGCGCCCAGGTTGATTATGTTTTTACCGAAACGTCCACCTTCGACAAAGGTGTTTTCACCATTTGAATTGAGAACAGAAAGAGGGCCGTCCCCCATGTAGATGAAGTCGTTATTGCCATGGGCGGTTATTGTTTCATTAAAGGCAATTGAAGAGCGCACTATGGTGGCATTGTCGGCGAACGACTGAACGCCATTGCTGTATTGATCAATTATTGCCAGCAGTGATGGCGACGCCGCTGCAATTACGTTTCTAAAGCTTGATTCAAAGTCAGTATCTTCAGTAATGCCGAAGCCGTCCAACATTTTGACAAATTCTGTAGCTTTGAAACTCGCCAAACTGGGGTTTGTTTGTTCTAGTTCAAGCAGAGAAGTTGCTACCAAGGTTAAATCAAACCTTTCTGGAGAATCCTCCGTTGGGTTATAGGAACCATCAGCCAATAAGTCAGCCAAATCGCTAATAGGTCCAGTTGATACCATCTGTGCATACACATAATCTTTGATCAACTGAAAGGCTGAACTCAAATATTCACTCTGGAAAATACCGGGAGCACCATTGAGCGCACCAGCATAGGTCAAAGTCTGACCGTAAAAGCGTTCAACTGCGTTGTAGACCTGATTATCCATATGGAGACCAGGCAAGGTATGAGGCAAAGTATCTGAATCAGTCCATTTTAAAAGAATTTGCGTGAGTAAAGTATCTTGCTGCTCAACAGAAGTAGCTTGAGTAAACGCGGTCACAAGCCCAGTCAAAGCACCGGAGCTATCTAATTCCATTGCTTGCTGTAAATCTCTAACAGTTCCCAGTCCCCTGGCGGCTGGCAGAGCTTGTATGGCCGCAGAAACTTCTACAGACTCAGACGCCGAAGACAATAAGGTGTTATCTTTGAGTGCATAGTCAGCCAGAAATCCAGCTTGTCCGTTAGCCCAAGTAAAACTGCCGATAGCGAGTTGGGTATTTTGGTTGCTGTCTGTAGAACGAGCAGCCGTTGAACTCAAAGAGATTGAGGCTATTCCCAGCTCGCTAAGTGTTTCAAATGTCCCCTCCCCTTTCAGAACCCCGATTTGAAGATAAGCGGCGTCGAGAGAACTTATGAGACCATCGTGGTTTGAATCAAACTGACTTAGTGCTGCAAATCCATCAGACGCAGTTGAGCCATTAGCTAATTTCATGGAGGTTCCGAAAAGCTGACTACCGTCAACGATGTAACCATCTCCTCTGCTATCGATTGCTAGAAATCCGTCAGTGTCAGACACCCATGCTGTGTCATTTTCAAAACCGTTAGCACGGTTGTCAAACGTGAATCCAGCATCGATCGACACCGTTTGAATTCCATCACCATTTAAGTCAAGAATTATTGGGTCATACGCTGGAGCAGCAGCAGCACCGTTTGTTTGCGCGGCAATCTGGTCCGGCTTTTTTGGGCTTTTAAAGAATTTTTTACCGTTTCCTTCCGGGCAATCTTTCTTGTTTTTAAATTCGTCTGGCTTATGTGTACCGATAGCATCAAGAGCATCTCTAAGTTTGGAGGTCACATTGAAAAACAGACCGAGCACATCAAACGAATTTAGATTAGTTTGGACGGTAAGTGGTTGGTTTCCCTGGCCGTTAACGAAAGAACTTTCAATTATTGCACCTATGATATTTGGAACTAGTTCTTCCGTGTCTTCCGATTCTATCTTGACCCATTCACCACTTAATGATGGATACGACACCATATCTCTAACAAAGTCTCTTTCGGCTCCGATCAAAAAGCCGTGATCATATCTATCCTTTAAATAATTGAAATCGGCATTATATGCGTTCTTGAATTCAACAGTGTCGGTATAGTTTTTCTTTGAAAAGATTTGCCCTAACAAGTCATTTAGGGCATGTCCAAACTCGTGTATCGTTGCAAACCTGCTATTTATAAGCGCCCCAGGAGGAATTGGTACATCAAAGACTCTTCCAGCAATTCTAAAGTCTGGTTCATTCTGATCGCCTGGTTGTGTATCAGCGCATTCGTCTGTCTCCCCACCAGCTCGTTCACCTTCTTTATTTGGCGGAAGTAAATCAGTAAACTGAATTTTGTTGTAACCTGCCTTTTGCAATATCTGTCCGAGTTTCGGATTGAATCTCGCCAAATCGTTTATAGCGCTTTTCACGCCATAGGCGGCACTCATTTGGCTTACACTTTCGTCAGAGCCAGCTGAATACATACCAAGAGGTTCCAGTATGAAATTGTAATACAAACCTTTGTTAGAGTTGTTCGACATGCCAGATCTCCGTTACTTAGACCGATTTCCTAGTTTTTTCGGGTAATATCGAACTAGAGCGCTTCCCATCCTGAAGGGAAACCCCATAGTTATTACTTCTGGGCCTGGTCCAATCCATTTTCCAAGCCTGTTGATGTAACCCTTTCCGGAACACCAGTACGTGCCGTCCCAGTATGAGCGCTCTGGAATCAAACAAATGCCGTCATGGAATTGAACAAAGTCCGCGTTAAACTCTGGATTTGATGGATCCGAACCTCCAAAGGTAGGAGCAATTCGAAATGCTCCATGCTTATCTACGAAACCAATTTTGCCTTCACTTCCAGCCTTGGTGGGATAAGTTCTTACGGCCGCCAAGCCTTCTGAGAATGTGCCAGCAAATGCAAATTTTGCTGGTGCCAGAACCTTTCCATCCTTAGCAAGAAAACCATACAGCTTACCGCCAGACACTTGGAATGGTGCCAGACCTTCGCAAAATTTTCCGATATGCTTATAGGTGGGTTGTACCGTAATTCTTCCGCTTGAGAAAACTCCTACGAGATCTTTGGCATATAGAAGCCTCGCAGAGTCGACCAGAGGGCCAATAAGACTAAATTTCGGTTCAACTATCCATTGTCCGGCTCTATTGATGAGTCCCCATAACGGCATTTGATTCTTACCAGAAGAAAGTACAGAAACAGCGGCGTATTCGCCTTCAAAGGGTTTGCCAGAATAGAATTTCTCAGCAAATTGTTTGCCAGTTTTGTCTATGAAGGTCACTGACTTGTCGGGTTGCCCATTTCTTTCTGAAATTGGCAACCCGACTAGTGCAAAGCCATTTTGAAATGGTTTTGCGAATTCAAACTTTGGTTCAACTATCCAATTGCCGGAAGTATCTATGTAACCCCATTTACTATCTACACAGACAGCAAGGCGCCCCTCTGAAACCCCCTCTCTGAATTGACAATTGACCATTTTGGAATTAGGAAGATATTTTCCATCCAATCCTATAAATCCAACGGATTTTCCCATCCTCACTGCTGCCACATTATTATTGAATGGGCTGACCTGATCAAATTTCGCAGATAAAACATCTCCTGAACTGGTACAAAATGAGAATGTCGAGTTCTGTGCATCTGTAGACTTGATCTCGGTATCCAATTGAGCTTTGTTATGGTATTTCACTGGAATGCGAGCTTCAGTCATTATATTTACTATTTCAAGATCAGCCGCCTTAGGAATAATCTCTCCTCTCGGATTGATAAGCTTGCGCAAATTGGAGTCTAAAACTCTGGCTGCAATATTTCCACTTTCATCTATGCCAATCAGTCTATAGACAGGGATTGGCTTGATTTTGCCAGTGACATCCATCAATCCCCATTGGTCATATCGGCGCTGACACTCTTGGACATGATAATCCCTAATTTCGACCGTTTGGCCCAGTTTAGTATCAGCCTCAATCCATAGATCTTTTCTGGCAAAGCATGGAGCAGTCGAAAAATATAAAGCGATAATGAGAGCCAGAGACTTCATTTAGAAAGCTCGCCTCCTGGTAAGGTTGGGGCTGTTTGAAATCTCCAGTGATCACATTGGCGAATAAGGTGGTATTGGCTAAGCTCAACTGCGATTGTCGACCAAGTTTTCTTAGATTGCGGTTTGTTTCCAGCAAAGCAAGTTGTTGTTGCTAAGCTTAGTGCGGCAATAAGTACTAGGAGTTTCATCCACTAATTTCCGTTTTTTCAGAGCTAAGCAGCGTGCCAAACATTAGAGACAATGGTCATGAGGTCTTGGTTGTTTCTGACGTCATTGACGCTAGTGATATCGACTTCAGTGTGGTCCTGGTCGAAGGCAACCATCTGTTGAATGAGCAAGTTAATGTCGGCTGAGCCAGCAAAATGACCATCGGCAAGCTCAAACTTCTCAATTTTCGAAGTGGTTGAAGCTTGGTCTGTGATTTTGATAACGTCACCGGCACCTTGACTCAAGTAGAGGTCGCTGCCTTGCATGTAGAAGGCAACATCTTGAGTTGTTATACCGGTACCGAAGCGAATGGTGTCCATGTGGTCAGAGACTCTTCCTTGGTCATTGACAGTATCAACACCGTCCCCCTGGGAGAAGAGATAAGTGTCGTTGCCATAGCCGCCGACTAGACTGTCGTCGCCTGTGCTACCAGAAAGAGTATCAACTCCGTTTTTCCCTTCCAGGTAGTCGTTGCCTGTTCCGCCAGTCAAGATATCGTTGCCAGTGTCTCCGTAGATGCTGTCATTGCCATCATC